>JAXDJY010000032.1:0-4956 GCA_034667445.1 Actinomycetota bacterium
GCCGAGGCTGGACGTGGGACTACTACGTCGAGTGGGCGTCGGACCGTCCGCTCCGCCGCATGGGCGAGCCCGAGGAGATCGCGCGAACGGTGCTCTTCCTTTCCTCGGAGGCGTCGTCGTTCATCACCGGAGCCGCCATCCCGGTGGATGGCGGCGGCGTGGCGGGGTAGGAACGATCGACCATGAGCCTCCGGGTACGGCGTGAAGGGCGTGGCGCATGAGGCAACCTAGGCAAGCCGCAAGAGTGATGGTGTTGGACCCGTCCAACTCAACCTTCCTTTTTCGCTACGACAATGAGGAGGTCGGCGTTCATTGGGCGATGCCGGGAGGTGGCGAGTACCTGGTTGTCCCTCGCTGCCTTAGCTCACTTCACGACGGGCCAGACGATCTCCACCGCTCCCGCCGACCACCACGCAACAGTCGTCGTCGGCGACCACTTGCTCACCAGATCGGTCATCGCCCGTGCGTCGGACTCCTTGAGCAACCGGGAGAGATAGACGACTTGGATCTGCCCTGGGGTCGTGTTCAAGAGGAGTTCGCTCGCACCGGCGATGTCAGAAGCCCAAAGCACCTGCTCGACGGCCAGGCTCTCACCTGTGGCGACCTTCTCCCGGAACCACGATGGCCTTCCGGCTGCGATGATCGTCGGACGTGTCGGCACTGTGGAAGTATCGGCCAGGGAGGGGCGCTCGTGAAGAGGCGCACTGCCACTCGAACCTGACAAGTAGGGTGGAAGTCAGCCACACGATGTTGCCGACGTGTTGCCCGGTCGCCCGGATGGTGGAATCCAACTGGTCGAGGGCTGCTCGCTAGCCCGTGCGGCCCAAGGCTTCTTCCAGGCGTTTCGCCATCTTCGGGCTGGCACCCTCATCTTCGTGCTTGAAATAGCAATAGATCGACGAGCCGTTATCCAGTGCGGGCTTGATCTGGTCGGCCCAACCCTTCAGCTCCTCGTCGGTGTACTCGGTCTTCCGCAGTCGGAGGTACCCGGCCGGCTCCCAGCTGAGATCGCCGGGCTTCGGATCTTTGTCGTCGGTCTGCGCGACGCACCACGCGACCCCTTGTGACAACAGCAGATCCTTCGCCTCTGCCCACGAATCGTGACGGAACTCCATCGCGAACGTCGGCGTTCCCGGTCCCGGCGGTGGCAGGTACCCGACGAATCCCTCGATGAGCGCACGGTCGTACTTCAGGTTGGGCGGGCACTGGAACAGTACGCACCCAAGGCGGTCGCCCAGGATCTTCGCTCGGTCGAGAAACGTGCGCACGTCTTCGTCGGTGTCGGCCAAACGCTTCCAGTGCGTGATCCGCTGGCTCGCCTTCAACGTGAAGACGAACCCTTCCTGCGCCTGTTCCTTCCAGGTGGTAAGCGTCTTCTCGCTGGGGAGCCGACGGAACGTGTAGTTGATCTCAACCGACGAGAGCTGCCCGGAGTAGTACTTGAGCATCTCGCGATCCTTCGTGCCCTCCGGGTAGAAGATATCGTGCTTCCACTCCGGATAGGCGAATCCGGACGTCCCGAGGTAGAACCTTCCGCTCATGGCGTGCATCATGGCACGGCATGAGCGGACCTGAGGAACGCCTGAGCATCGCCACACCCTCGGGAGATGTGAGCGCCGCCTACTTGCGCCCGGCGAAAGCCTGGGCGTCGATCGTGGTCGCCCACGGGGCCGGCGCCGGATTGGATCACCCTTTCCTGGCCGGTTTCGCGCGGGGGATGGGGGACGAAGGCGTCGCGGCGCTCCGCGTTAACTTCCCGTACATGGAGTCGGGACGGCGATCGCCCGATCGCTCGCCGGTTGCGGTCGCTACCCTGGTCGCCGCGTTCCAGACCGCGACGAAACGCGCTCGCCCCGGCGAACCGGTCTGGATGACCGGGAAGTCCTTCGGCGGGCGGATGGCGTCGGTTGCCGTCTCCGAAGGGCTGGCCGCGGCCGGCCTCGTCTTCCTCGGCTATCCGCTGCACCCGCCCGGGAAGCCCGGCAGGGTCAGAGACGAGCACCTCTACGCCATCACCGTTCCGATGCTCTTCCTGCAGGGAACCAACGACCCGTTCGCTACGCCCGAGGTCTTGAAGCCGGTGATCAAGCGCCTGGGGAAGCGGGCCACGCTCCACGCCGTCGAAGGAGGAGGGCACTCGTTCGAGGTCCGCGGGACGAAGCGCGATGCGCGGGAGACCGGCGCCTCCCTCGCGCCGATCGCCGCGGCCTTCATGCGCGACCATGCGGGACACTGAGGGGTATGCCACGCAAGAATCGCCGTGACCCGCAGTTCTTCGAGAAGCCCGAGGCGCCGCCCGCTCGATCGGCCGCGCCGGCATGGGCCGGGGCGCCCGGCTACGACGTGCGCCACGTCGGTGGACAGAAGGAGTATCGATGCCCCGGATGTGACCACGTGGTCCGTGCAGGTGTCTGGCACCTGGTGGTCGTTCCCACCGCCGACGTCGACGCCCGCCGCCATTGGCACACCGAATGCTGGAAGCGCGAGCTGAAACGCCTCGGTATCTTTCGCCCCGCCTACGATGGCTGACGTGCTGCCTGGTTGAGCGCGGGACCGGCCGGTGCGACACTCCGCGCAATGGCCAGTTGGAACGAGTTCCACCTCGCGCGTCCGGAGATGGCGGAGGAGGGTCATCGCCTCCTGTATGAGTTCGGGGTTGGGCTCGCGTTCCTGGGAACGGTCCGCCCCGACGGCGGACCCCGGGTCCATCCGATCTGTCCCATCCTGGCGACCACCGGTCTCTACGCCTTCCTGATCCCGTCGCCGAAGCGGAACGACCTGCTCCGTGACGATCGATACACCCTGCACTCCTTCCCCGCCGACAACAACGAAGACGCGTTCTCCGTGACCGGGACCGCCGTTCCGCGGGACACCGAAGCGGCGAGGGGACCTCTCCTCCGCCAGTTCCTGGAAGAGCGGCCGGACCTCGATCCGGCAAGGGCGGGGCTGGAGCGGTACCTCTTGTTCGAGTTCGATCTGGACGGATGCCTGCTCACGCAGACCACCGGCCACGGCGACCCCGGGCCTGTGCATACCGTGTGGCACGCCCACGCCGAGGAGGATTAGCCGCCGAAGCGACGGCGTCATACGTCCCGAGATAGCATCGCGGCGTGGAAGACTCGGTTCGGGCCAGGGTGTGGTCGACGGGCGGACGATGGTTCGCTCACATACTGGATTCGCCCGCCTACATCGAGGTCACCGGAACATCGCGTGAAGCGTGCGTTCGCGAACTCCGCAAGGTCACCGGCGAAGAAGTCGCGCTCACGCTCGAGATGATCCCCCAGGTGGTCGGCGTGGCCGAGTCGGCGGAGATCCTGGGCTGGGACAAACGCCGGGTGGTTACCTACATCGACCGCGGATCCTTCCCCGAGCCGATCATCTCGCTCGCGTCCGGTCGCATCTGGCTCCGCGAGGATGTCGAGGCGTACGCGACCGAGTGGCACGCGCATCACGCCGCGAAGACCTCGAAGTAAACTCCCGCCCCATGAGCGATGCAGCAGAGCGGCGGCTCTACCTCATCCGTCACGCCAGGGCGTCCCACAGCTCGATGGGGGAGTTGCAGACACCACGAGGGTTGGTGAACGATCCGCCACTCGACGATGTTGGTCGCGAACAGGTCGAGATCCTCACGCGCCGCCTGCTGAAGATGCCGCGTCCCACAGCGCTCTATGTATCGCCGCTCGCCCGCGCGCGCCAGACCATCGCGCCGTTCGAAGCCGAGACGGGGATCGCCGCAACCGTGGTCGACGACCTGGCCGAGTGGTTCGGGGGCGATTGGGAGTTCATGGAGTTCGAGGAGTTGATCGGCGAGCATCCCGACATGCCGAACCGCGTCCTCATGCAGGATCCGGTGTTCGAACTCGCTCCCGGCGCGGAGTCGAAGGCCGAGTTTCAAGGGCGTGTGGTCCCAGCGGTGGAGGCCGTGCTCGCGGCGCACCCCGAGGGCGACGTCTGGATCGTGTGCCACGGCGGCGTGATCAATGCCTACCTCAGCCACGTGCTCGGGCTGCATCCGAGGCAAGAGCTCTTCTTCCTGCCGCCGAACACCTCGTTGAACACCCTGCGGATCATCGGCGACGAACGGTTCATGTGGTTCATCGCCGATGACACCCACATCACACAGCCCGAGCTCTACGCCGACCGATAGACTTGATCGAACAGCCAACCCCAAGGAGCGAACACCCATGGCCGTCAAGTTTCTTTCCACCGAGTGGGCCGATGCCGTGAAGGCGGCCCTCAACGCGAGCGCCGACTTCAAGACGGCGGCGGCGAACCAGAAGGCGACCATCCAGCAGGTCATCACGGGTGATGAAGAAACGCATTACTGGATCGTCATCGCGGACGGCACGATCGACATGGGCGTGGGCGATGCGACGGACCCGGATGCCACCATCACCCAGAGCTACGACACAGCGGTGGGCCTGGCGAACGGCTCGGTGTCCGCGGTCACTGCGTTCATGACCGGCAAGATCAAGGTTGCCGGGAACATGGGGATGATGCTCGGTCTCCAAGGCGCGCTCAGCCAGCTGCCCGTTGCGATGAAGGCCATCGACGTCGAGTACTAGACCTGCGGTTCGGCCACCGAGATCGTCGCGGTAGCCGTCGCGATCAGCGAACCTTCACCCGCCGTCACATCAGCCACCGCGAACGCGAGCCTTCGGCCGACCTTCGTGGTGCGGCCGGTGGCGATCACGGCACCACCACCCGGTGCGGGCCGAAGGTACTGGACCCCCAGCTGGACGGTGACGTGCGGTCGGCCTTCAGGCAGCTGGGTTCGGACGGCGAGACCCATGGCGGTGTCGGCCAAGAGGGCGAGCAACCCACCGTGGACCAGCCCCTGCACGTTGACGTGGCCGGGTCCCGGCGTGAACGAAACCGCCACCAGACCGGGCTCGGCTCGGGTCAGGGCGATGCCGGTCTCCGAGTACAAGGGGGTGGCCAAAAGGAGCGCTTCGA
>JAXDJY010000033.1:0-3218 GCA_034667445.1 Actinomycetota bacterium
TCTCGACGTCCTCAGGAGCCAGCTGGCGTGTTGGCAAGCCACTTCTCCTGGATGTCCTCGTCCTTGATCTTCTCCTGCAGCTTGATGATGCCGTGCAGGAGCGCCTCGGGGCGCGGCGGGCAGCCGGGCACGTAGACGTCGATCGGCACGATCTGGTCGACGCCTTTGGTGACGGAGTAGCTGTCCCAGTACGGCCCCCCGCAGTTCGAGCAGGAGCCGAACGAGATCACGTACTTCGGCTCGGGCATCTGGTCGTAGACCCGCTTGAGGGCGGGGGCCATCTTGTCGGTGAGTGTCCCGGCAACAACCAGCAGGTCCGCCTGCCGTGGACCATGCGCGAACGGGATCACGCCCAGACGGATGAAGTCGTTCTTGGAGGTGGAGGCGGCGATGAACTCGATCGCGCAGCACGCCAGCCCGAAGTTCATCACCCACAGGGAGTACCGCCGGCCCCAGTTGAGGATGAACTTGACCGGCTGCACCTTCGCGATCGGCGTCTTCTCGGTGATCAGGCCCACTTCAACACCCCCTTGCGTCCGGCGTAGAGGAGCCCCGTAGCCAGGATGCCGATGAAGATGCCCATCTCCCACACGGCCGACGCGCCGAGCGAGAGATACACCCGTGCCCAGGGGAACAGGAAAACCGACTCAACATCGAAGATGACGAACAGGAACCCGAAGACGTAATAACGGACCTGACTCTGCGACCATCCTTGGCCGACGGGGTCGATCCCGCACTCGTAGGTGGTGAGCTTCGAGTACGTCGGATGGTGGGGAGCGATGAGCCGACCGGCGCCGAAGGCGACGGCCACCAGCGCGGCGCCGGCGATGACGACCGCGAGGACGACCCCATAAGACTGGTAATAGTCAGGCATCAGCTTCCCGGGCGCGGATTCTAGCAGCAGCGGTCATTCGCCCTGCTCCGCGCCGCACCGTACGGCAAGGAACTTCGCGAGTTGGATGAGCGCATGCTGGGTGGGACCCTCCGGGAGCCGGCGGGCCAGTGCGGTTGCGCGGTTCACTTCGGCGGTGACGGCGCGGCGTGAATGGTCGATCGAGCCGCCCCGATGGATGAGTTCGATGGCCCGGTCCAGGAGTTCGCCGTCGGGAGGGCCCAGTGTGAGGATCCGGACCAGTTCATCGCGGTTGGGACCGTGGAGGGAATGCAGGAGGGGCAGGGTATAGACGCCTTCCTTCAGGTCCTGGCCGGGCTCTTTCTGCAGCTCCAGCTGCGTGGCGGTGAAGTCCATGACATCGTCGGAGAGCTGGAAGGCCAGGCCCAGGGACTCCCCGAACTCGGTCAGGGTCTCGATGTGCTCGGGCGGGGCGTCGGAGAGCATCCCGCCCAGCCGGCACGAGGTGGCGATGAGCGCCCCGGTCTTGCGACGGATGATCTCCATGTAGCTGTCTTCTGTCTGGTCGAGCTTGCCGGCGGCCTCGAGTTCACGGACCTGTCCGTCGCAGAGGACCGCGATGGTCTGGGCCAGGAGCCGGCAGACGTCGGTCCCGAGCTCCGCGGAGAGCTCCGAGGCCTTCGCGAACAGGAAGTCCCCCGTGAGGATGGCGACGGTGTTGTTCCACCTGACGTTGGCTGCCGGGACCCCGTGTCGGGAATCGGCCTCGTCGATGACGTCGTCGTGATAAAGCGTCGCCACATGCGTCACCTCGATGGCGACCGAGCCGGGGATCAGCCGCGGGTCGGTCGGATCGCCGAAGTAGCCCGACAGCAGGACGAGCATGGGACGGAACCGCTTCCCGCCTGCCTGGAGCAGATACCTGGCCGTGGCAGACAGCAGATCCGAATCGGCCGCGACGGCCTTGCTGAGCATCTCCTCAACCCGGTCCAGGCGACCCCGGATGTCGGCTTCCAAGGTCGCGTCCGGCGGCTCGAGCCCGGGGATCACTCGCCTGCTCATCGCCTCACCATCTCAGAACCGATGCGGAGTCGATAACGCGCAGGATGATGCCGGGGAGAACCCCCAGGATCAGGACCCCCAACGCCGGGACGGCGAGGACCGCCCGTGGCCAGACCGCCCGGTCACTCTCCTCCTCGTCGGAGGGCTGCTCCATATACATGAGGACGATCACGCGCAGGTACACGAACGCCGCGACGACGCTCGCGAGCACGCCGATGAGCACGAGCGACCAGTTCCCGGCGTGGAGCGCGGCAGAGAACACCTCCACCTTCGCGATGAATCCGACGGCCGGCGGCACGCCCGCGAGGGATAGGAGGAACAGCGTCATGATCACGGCAAGGAACGGGCTGCGACGCGCGAGTCCCCGGTATGTGTCGAGGCCGGTCACCTCCGCGTCCTTGGCGCTCACCAACATGACCACCCCGAAGGCACCGATACCCGTGACCGCGTAGGAGACCAGGTAGAACATCGCGGCACGGATCCCGACGGAGTTCGCCGCGGTGAGACCCACCAGGATGTAGCCGGCGTTAAGGACGCTCGAATAGGCGAGCAGCCGTTTGATGTCGGTCTGCGCGACGGCGAGGACGGACCCCACGACCATGGTGAGCGCGGCGATGCCCCAGATGATCGGTGCCCAGTTCCACGTCATCGGTTGGAACGCGACGTCCAGGACGCGGATGAGGGCGAAGAATGCGGCGGCCTTCGTCGCTGCAGACATGAACCCGGTGATCGGCGTCGGCGCCCCCTGGTAGACGTCGGGTGTCCACATATGGAAGGGAACCAGCGCCGTCTTGAACGCGAAGCCGGCCAGGAGGAACACCAGGCCGAGCAAGGCGATGGATTGGTTGCCGCTCTGACCGGCGAGGCCGTGCGCCAGGGCAGTCAGACTCGTCGAATCGACTGCGCCGTAGGCGAACGCGATCCCATAGAGGAAGACAGCCGAACTGAACGCCCCCAGGAGGAAGTACTTCATCGCGGCTTCGTTCGACCCGCGGCGCCCGGTGAGACCGGTGAGGACGTAGAGGGAGAGCGACAGGAGCTCCAGTGCCAGGAACACGACGATGAGGTCGGCGGCGGCCGTGATGAGCGTCATCCCCATCGTCGCGAAGAGCATGAGCGGGTAGAACTCCCCGCGGTAGAGCGTCGTGTCGCGCGAGAAGTAGTGGGTGCCGAGCACCAGCGAGAAGGCCGTGATCGAGAGCAGTAGGAGCCGGCCGAAGACCGAGAACCGGTCGACGTTCACCATGCCCCCCATCGCGGTGGGCGGTCCCGAGTAGGTCCACAGCACGAACGAGGCCCCGCC
>JAXDJY010000034.1:0-3580 GCA_034667445.1 Actinomycetota bacterium
GCTGCCGACCTCCGCAGCACAACCCACACGAACCACGCGCTGGACGAGACCGTCGCCGCCGCGTGCCCAGCGAGTGCCGATGGCTCGCTGAGCCGGCTCGCCCGGATCCATTCGCTGACCTCGGGCCGCGAGACGTGGACCGTGGCCGAGGCCGGTGAGCTGCTCGGGGACCACGGCGCCGACGGGCAGGACATCTGCGTGCACCCCGACCCCGCGGAGGGGCCGGAAGCGAGCGCGATCATGTTCGGCATGGTCGCCGACGTGGCGAACCGCACGCTGTGGGTGGCCCCGGGGAATCCCTGCCAGAACGCGTTCGAGCCCTATCCCCTGGACGAACTGCTCGCGTAAGGCGAGTTCGGGAGGGCTCCCTCGAACACGTCGGGGCATTCATCTCCAGATGGACCCGAGCACGCGGGCGCTCTTTGCTCCTTTGAGATAGCGCAGTCCGAATCCATCCTCCAAGGTGCGCAGGAGACTGAAGTGCGTCCACTTGCTGCCGCCCGCGTAGACGCCCGGCTGAACGAGCGGGCCGAGCACCTCCATCTGGATGTTGAATCGGTGTGCGAGGCCGGGATCCGCCCCTTCGTCGAATGTGACGAAGATGGCGCTGTTGGATGTGAATGACGGTGACGCCTCGATCTTGGGGATCTCCCGCTGGAGGAACTGGTCGAACTGGTTGTACCGGCTGCCTTGGCCGCAACGATCGTGAGAATTCTCACAGTCATTGGGGACGATCACGTTGAGGCGTCCCAGACCGCTCCCCGAAGCGAGCGCGGAATCGAGCGCACTCGTGTCGTTGGGCGCGGTGGTTCCCGTCGGGATCACGTCCTTGATGCACTCCTTCTTCGGAGGATGCGCTTCGCTGTAGCTCCCGCCGGTGATGTTGTCATAGTAGACAGCTGGGTTGTGGTGCGCACCGTACGTGTTGCCGTTCCAATTGGTACCGGAGTCGAAGAAGTCGCACGGACCGGTGGCAGACTCGGCCCAGAGCTTCCACCCCAAGTTGTGCGCGTCCATCTGATGGAAGACGTTGTTCACGTTCTGATGACACTTCGCGGGCAGACTGTTGTTGATCTCGCACCGGGTGTACTGGCCGCTCGTCATGCCGATGTAGTTGGCCAGCGAGCCGTCGACGCGGAACGACCAGTAGTTATTCACCCATGCTGCCGTCGGCTTCAGCGTGCCGAACTGGTAGGGATCGACGGTCGGATTCATGTTCCCCCGAGCGGTGTTCTCCCCGATGATCAGGAAGACGTGACCGAACGCGGGTACGCCCTCGCGTCCGACGGCAGGCGATGCCGTTGCCCCGGACGCGGACGTCGATGAAACGGCGAAACCCAGGAGCGCGAGGGTGGAGAGGTGCACGAGGATGCTGCGGAGCCGGAGGACCATGGAGAGCCTTTCTCGCTGGCGGTTTCCTATCGCGAAGGGAGCCCTCACCCCGGATACAGCCTTGCGTCCACGAGGCAGTTGAGCAAGAGAACGTCGGTCACCGTCACAGCAATGTCACAGAGACCGTCGGTTTTGGGAGCGGGACCGTCTAGAGGACCTTGACACGTCGAGAGGGCGACGCTAGTGTCTAGCACCCATGGACAACCTCGAGAAGATCAAGCAGCTCCGCGACGAGCACGAGAGTGCCCTCGATGAGGCAGCACGGCTGCGTGACGCCTACCACCGAGAGATCGTGAAGTTGCACCGTTCCGGCTTGTCGCTGCGGGAGATCGCGGACGAACTCGGTATCTCCCACCAACGTGTGCACCAGATCGTCGCGCCTCACGAGGAGGCCCCACGAGCGGAGTCGAAGCGTGGTGTGGTGGCCGGCGCGATCGTCGCTGCCGTCGTCCTCGCAGGTGCGATCGCGCTCGCGAGTCGGGGATCCGTCGACACATATGGCGCGCTGGTGCGTCCCGTCGTCTCCCCACATCCCGTAGCCCGCTGCACGGTTGTGACGTCGAACGGACGTCCGACCGCTTTGTCCCCACTGGATATGGCAGCTGCCTGCAAGAGCGCCCACCGCTCCGTTGTCGTTCTGGATCCGAACACCGGGAAGATCCTGAAGGGCCGCTCACCTCGACAGGCAGCGCGCCAGGCTCAGGTGATCGCGCCCCCGCCGCCGCCCCCATATGCGCCGTGCGCAGTTCCCTGCTGACTCGCTGAAGATCCGCTCCGCGTCTTCGCGTTTAGCCGTTCGTGGGGTAGGCGTTCATCGAAGCTTCGTGCGTGATGCGGATAATGCTCCTATCGGAGAGGTTCAGTTGGTAGACCTCAGAAGCCGTTGACCGATCCGACAGTCGGCGAGAGAAGAAGACAGAATTTCCGTCGGGCGAGAACACCGGGCTTCCGTCCATCCTTGAGCCGTCAGTCAATGCGAGGAGTCCAGAGCCGTCGGTGTTCACCTCCATTATCTGGAAGCGATAGTCCCCGTTCTGGGAGGCGCCGACCGAATCGAGCGGGCCTAAGGGAGTCTCGCGCTCGAATACAAGCGAGGTTCCATCGGGCGACCAGGAGACATCATTGTCTCCACCACCGCTGTCCGGCATCACGAGGTGCGCGTCACTCCCATCGGCATTCGCGATCCAGATGCGATCCCCGAAGTGGGCCGGCGCAGGTTCTCCTTCATCGCTGAGAAAGGCGATCTTCGAACCGTCCGGAGACCAGACCGGACTGGCGTCGTAGGTCCCTTGGGTGATGAAGGGATGGAGCGAGGATCCGTCCGGTGCGACCGACCAGATCGCGATGTTTCCAGAGCGATTGGTCACGAACGTGATCGCCGTCCCGTCTGGTGACCACGCCGGAGTCTCCTCGCTGACGCGGGAACCGTCAGAAGGCGCTCCTGTCACGGCGTGCACGTTCGAGCCATCGGCGGAAGCGACATAGATGTGCGTGTCCGGGGCGGACACGGTGCCGTCGTTATGGGAGAACGCGATCTGTGAACCGTCCGGTGACAGGACTGCGTCGTTCGCGCCCGCGAGGCTATGCCCAAGTTGTTGGCGATCGGTTCCATCTGGTGCCATCGAATAGAACCGTTCTTGACCCGTGTCGTCGTCACGAACGGTGTAGAAGACCCTCTGGCTATTCGACGCCGGGATCGAACTCGTCGCTCCTTTCAACGGCGCAGCACTAGCTGAGGGGAGCCGGGACAGGGCTTGTGTTGCAAGCTCTCGGAGGACGGGGACGGCGTCCGAGCCTGGGTCCAGCTGCACGCCTATCGAGAAGTAGCCGCCGCCGACCCGGACGAATATCGATCCCCCTCCCGACGTGAACGCGGCGTCGCCGAGTCCGTCGACCGGAGTCGTATTCAGGGGATCTCTCGCGCGCAGATCGAGGAACTCCTGCAACCCCTGGGGCCGAACAGAGGTGATGACGGAGCCGAACTTTCCATCCGTCTTGTACTCGCACGGATTGGGTGCACCTGGGCGAGGCATCCTGGAGTCGGGTATGAGACCAGACGAGACCACGTTGGCACTGGTCGCGGTAGCCACTCCATCGTCAGTGAGCACAACACACGGGTTCGGCGGGATCTGACTGCCGATGAGTGGGGCCGCAAGCCAGAACCTTCCGGCGCTCTTACAGCCCGCAG
>JAXDJY010000035.1:0-8244 GCA_034667445.1 Actinomycetota bacterium
CCACGACAGCGGTTTGAACACCCAGATCCACGACCTCGGCCAGTTGGCGAGCGACGAGTGCGGTAGCTTCGGCGTCGATCCCACTCTGCTTGTTCCCGGGTGCGAACGCCTCACCGGAGAGCTTCAGGAGCACCCGACCATAGGTCGGCCGCCCGTTCGCATCTCCATCGGCCATATGAGCTCCTAGTCCCCTTCTTCGCCTAGCTTGTACCGGACGAACCGTCGAACCGCAACTTTCTCTCCCACCGCCGCGCTCGTTTCGTCCAGTAGCTGCTGCACGGTCTTCGAGTCGTCCTTCACGAAGAGCTGTTCCAGCAGCACGGTGTCCTTGAGGTAGCTGGCGACCTTGCCCTCGACGATCTTCGTGATGACGGCGTCGGGCTTGCCGGCCTCACGGGCCTGCGTCTCCGCGATCTTGGATTCCTGATCGATGATGTCCTGCGGCACCTGATCGCGGTCCAGGTAGACGGGCGACGCAGGGCTCGCGATGTGCAGGGCCAGGTCTTTCACCAACGCCTTGAACTGATCGGTGTTGGCCACGAAGTCGGTTTCGCAGTTCACTTCGATGAGGACACCGACCGTGTTATTGAAGTGGATGTAGCTGTCGACGCGTCCCTGGTTCGCGGACCGCCCCGCACGCTTGGCTGCGGAGGCGAGTCCTTTCTCGCGAAGGATCTCCGTGGCACGGGCAAGATCGCCGTCGGCTTCCTGGAGCGCGCGTTTGCAATCCATCATGCCGGCACCAGTTGCCCGGCGGAGTTCTTTGACCTGTTCAGCCGTGATCTCTGCCATCTACCCCTCCCTCGCCGGCGCCGCGGCGGCCGGCTCCGGAGCGGCGGTGGCATCGGCTGTGATCTCCTGGGCCGGCTGATCTTCATCAGGTGCGTCCGTGCCGGGGGCCGGTGCGTCGGGTTCGAATACCGTCGTTGCGGCGATCTCGGCAGCCACCTCGGCCGATGGCACCTCGTCCACCTCAGCCGGAGCCGCCTGCGACTTCACCCCGGCACCCGAGCCGGCCGCCACCCGCTCCAGCGCGTCATCCTTCGCCATCCCGTACCCCTCTTGGAGGGCATCCGCGACGACCCGTGCGACCAGCGTCACGGCGCGGATCGCGTCGTCGTTGCCGGGGATCACGAAATCCACCTCGTCGGGATCGCAGTTCGTGTCGACGATCGCGATGACGGGGATGCCGAGCTTGCGAGCCTCGGTCACGGCGATGTGCTCTTTCTTCGTATCAACTACGAAGACGGCGTCGGGGAGGCGCTCAAGACCCTTGAGGCCGCCCAGGTTCCGTTCGAGCTTCTCCCGTTCGTGCCGAAGTCGGATGGCCTCCTTCTTCGGCAGATAGTCGAGCGCGCCCGTGGTCTCCATCTCGCCGAGTTCGCGCAGGCGGATCAGACGCTTCGAGATGGTGGCGAAGTTGGTGAGCATACCGCCGAGCCAGCGGTGGTTGACGTAGGGCATGCCGACCCGTGTTGCGTGCTCGGAGACGACCTCTTGCGCCTGCTTCTTCGTCCCGATGAACAGGATGATGCCGCGGCGTCGTCCGAGGCCGAGCACGAACTCGTGGGTCTCCTCGATGCCGGAAAGGCTCTTCTCGAGGTCGATGATGTAGATGCCGGACCGCTCTCCGTAGAGGTAGCGGTGCATCTTCGGGTTCCACCTGCGGGTCTGGTGTCCGAAATGGACCCCAGCCTCAAGCAGTTCCCGTCGCGTAACGACAGGCACGATGGTGCTCCTTTCGGTTTCTCCTCCGCCCGGATCTTCCCGGCCCCGGCCCCTCCGCCTATGTCGCGGTGGGGACCCCGGTGACGCACGGTCCTCGGGCGTGTGTGCTCGGCTTGCGCCGGCGGAAGGAGTTTAGCAGTGGGGTCCGAGGGCGGCGAGTCGGGTCAGCGTCGCCGGTTCCTGGCGTTCTTGCTCCTCGAACCCTTGCTCTGCGGCCGTTTGGCGGACGCCCCTTTTCCCTGCGATCCGGGTGTTCCCGCCCTCAACGGCGGCGTTTTCCCGGACCTATCACGGGCAGGGCGGGGTCGGGAGTCGGCGACGACGTGGGCGAAGGCAAGGTACCGGAAGGCTAGCGTCGCGTAGATGCAGACATGGAAGACGTTCATGAGGAGCACCCAGACCCAGGCCCCCACGGTTGGATTGACGTCGAACCGCTGGTACTTCGACGCGATAACGATCTGGAAGGCGAAGGAGACGAAGACGTAGAGGAGTGCCAACGGCAGGGTGTTCGAACCGGGAACGCGCGCCGCGCGGACGGACTTCGATAGTGAGTCGGCCATCCCTTTCCCCTCGCTCACGGCGATCGTGATGGCGTAGCCGAAGAGATAGATCCCCAGGGCGGGCAGGCCGATCTGGACGAGCGTGCCGATCCCCGGACCCAGGAGTGGTGCGGCCACGAACGTGAACAGCCAGAATCCGATCCCCAAGATGCACACGCCAACTGCGGTCGGAAGCGCACGGATCCCGCTGCGCAGGCTCCCCCGGCTGACCGACTTCCCGTCGAGAACATCGACGATCATTCCCGTGGTCAGCGCCAGGAAGACGCCGCGCGGAAGGACCGAGACGAGGCCCCCGAGGAGCGCGATCTTGGCGGGCAGGAGGATGGCCGGAAGGGTGACGTCGAAATTGGTGGAGAACGGGGGCAGCGAAAGGAACCCGCCGAACAACCCGAACGGGCCCGGGAAGCCCGACAGCACGACGCCGAGCCACACGGCGAGCAGCGCCACGAGCGGGACGGCGATGAGCCACGGGGTTGAACACACTGCCACC
This sequence comes from Actinomycetota bacterium, assembly GCA_034667445.1. Lineage (GTDB taxonomy): Bacteria > Actinomycetota > UBA4738 > UBA4738 > HRBIN12 > JANXVR01. The sequence continues at coordinate 2,779 of JAXDJY010000035.1, forward strand.
GCCCCCCGAACGAACGCGGTGCGGAGCTTCGGGATCGGGGCATCGCTCGGCGGGCGGTATCCGAGCACCGAGTCCAGGAGTCCCCGGCGGGCGGGCGCTTCGGAAGGCGCGTTGCGGAAGCCGGAGCCCTTGCTCATGCGTCCTCCCCGTCGTCGGTTGCTTCGAGTGCCCCGTCCTCATCGACCAGGAAGGCCGGGCCCATCCGCTTGGCGAGCGGCCGGAACAGCAGCAACAAGGCTGCGCAGATCACCACGGCGGCGATGGCGAAGTTCCCGAGGATCCTGCCGTAGCTCGGCGTCGTCGGGGAGACGATGTCGGTCAGGGCTCCCGCGTTCGGATCATGCGAGAAGTTCGCCAGCCCAGGGGACGGACCACCGCGCGGGCCGAGAACTCGATCGGTACCGACAGGTGCGGGAAAATGCAGCGGGCCACCGGCATCGGCTGAGACGAAGATCTGATGACCGCTCGTTGCGTCGATCACCACGATCGTTCCACGATCGGTAGGCACGAGCACCTGGTTCCCGATCACGATGGTCGCTCCCTGTGCTGACAGCGAGTTGAGGGCGAACGTCCAGTCCAGGTGACCGGTCGAACCCTCCACCGCCACGACATTGCCGGACGCATCCTCCAGGAAAACGTGGGACCCCGCGACCGTCGGGCTTGTTGCGGGTGTCACCGCGGTCGTGAGATGGGATTCCCACGCGACGGATCCTCCTTGCAGATCGACGGCGACGAGAGAAGGAACCGAGGCCACCGCGCCCAGGGACGTCAGGCCGAAGAACACCCGTCCGTCGGCGATGGCCGGAGCCGTGAGATAGCCCGAGTGCCCGGAGTCGTAGTGCCAGTCGACCTCGCCCGTGCCTTCAGTCAGCGACACGACCCGCGCGGTGCTCCCGTTGGCATACGCGTCGACGCTCACGATGAGGTGCCCGTCGGCGAGCGCGATCGCTGACTCCAGGAACCCACCTACGTTCACCGTCCATCGCACGGTGCCGTCCGTGGTGTCGATGGCGTAGACGTTCCCACGGATGTCCCCGACGAACGCCACCGCCCCATCGATCGTCACACCGGTGCGGCTCGTGGCCTTGAGCTGCACGGGGGAGTCCCATTCCTTCGAGCCATCCACGAGGCTCCTCGCCATGACATCGCTCGCCACGCCGGTGGACGCAGGTATGCCATCGGACGGACTGGCGCTCTCCGACCGCGGGGCAGCGGTGGCGGATGGCACGGCCGACGCAGATGCGGAGCCGCCCCCCGGGCGAACGCTCGTGGTCGGAGTGGCGCTGGAGGTCGGGTTCCCCGGGCCGTTCCCCCACCCCTCGGTGTACACCACAACGGGGTGGGCACGAGCCGATGTGCTGTCTGTCCCCTCGATCGCAGCGGGCACGGAAGGGCCGAACAGACGTGGCATGGTCCAGTCGGTTCCCCCGTCGCCGAGGCCGACGGCCTGGATGAAGGTCGGGCCAACCACCACGGCGGTCTCGTCCAGAACGACGGGCGCCGAGAGCCCTAGGCTGAGAGAAGACCCCCCCGGCAGGTCCCCGAAGCGCGTTACGTCATCGACGGCGTAGGGTGCCGTCGGCCCGGTGGCAACCGAGCCTGGGTGTGTTGGGCCCCCTTGGTACTGTGCCCATCCCGTCGGAACCACTGCTTGGCCAACAGCCGGAACCGCCATGAACCCGATCCCACCGACCGCCACGGTCAGGATGCTCACCGCGCGCGTCAGAACGCGCTGAACTCCTGAGATGGTGGCTGGGTGGCTCAAGGCCGCGACATTCTAGGGGAACCGGCTGAGATGGCCCCCCGACCAAGTCGATGAGGTTCCGACGGCCAACGGCGCGGACTCTGTGCCGAGCGGTGCCAGTCGGATGAAGTCACTGATATCGATCGCCCCGAGATAGTCGAGCGGGTCCACGTAGGCACCGTTCAGCTTCACGCCCATGTGGAGACTGGGCTCGGCATCACCGGGATGACCGGCGCCGGATCGGGCGACGACATCTCCTCGAGCAACGATGTCCCCTTTCTTCACGGCGATAGACGTGAGCCATGAGTAGGTCGAGGAGACGCCCCCGCCGTGGTCGATCGTGAGGAAGAGGTGTCCGCCGATCTTCCCGGCGAACGTGACGTTTCCCGCCTCCGGGGCCCGAACCGCGGTCCCCACCGGCGCGCCGATATCGATCCCGCGATGCCCCGACGAATACGGAGAGTCCGGCGGGTCGAATCCACGAAGGATGGGGCCGGTGACGGGCCACTGCCACCGACCTGCCGCGGACGCCGGGGCCGCGGACGACAGCAACAGCACGATGGATACAGCGAACGAGAACGCGAGACGTCTGTTGATCATGCCGCCACGCTATCGAGGCTCGCGGCTTCCTTCAGTGACGCATGTCACCCAAGGGGCGAGATCGTGCGGGTCACTCGACCTCGGTGAGTTGCCCGCGCAACCCCCCGACCGCCTTGGTGTGGATCTGGCAGACGCGTGATTCAGTGACCCCCAGGATCTCTCCGATCTCGGCGAGTGTCAGTCCCTCGAAGTAGTACAGCGTCACCACGATCTTCTCGCGTTCGGACAGCGAATTGATCGCGGCCGCGAGGAGCCCGCGGGTTTCCTGCGCATCGACGTTGGACGTCGGATCGATGCCTTTGTCGGCGAGCGTGTCCAAGAGCGAGACCTGTTCGCCGCGATCGCTCCCGACGCTCACCATCTCGTCCAACGCCAGCACGGAGACGAACGAGATCTGGCTCACCACGTCGTGGAGTTCGCGCTTCGTGATGCCGAGCCGTTCGGCCATCTCTTGCTCCGAAGGTGCTCGTTTCAACATCGATTCGAGGTCTGTGTGCGCCTTGTCGATCTCGCGGGCTTTGAACCGGACCGATCGAGGGACCCAGTCCATCGCCCGCAGCTCATCGATGATGGCGCCCTTGATCCGGGGGATGGCATAGGTCTCGAACTTGTTACCCCGCCCCGGCTCGAACTTCCCGAGCGCATCGATCAGGCCGAACATGCCGTAGCTCACGAGGTCAGCCTGCTCGACACTCGCCGGAAGACCGGTCGCAACGCGCGACGCCACGTACTTCACCAGTGGCGCGTAGTGCAGGATGAGCTTCTCGCGGGCCTCGGGGGAGGCGGTTGCCTTCCAATCCGTCCAGAGCTGCACCAGTTCGTCGTCGATGGGGAGCGGAACGCGGACGACGCCCTTCGGAGCTGCCTTGGGCTTAGTTGTCGTCCGCTTCTTCGTGGTCGCCATCAGGCCCTCGGATGTGCCTGGCCGTAGGCTTCGAAGAGCCGGCTGCGCGATACATGGGTATAGCGCTGCGTCGTTGCGACGCTTGCGTGTCCCAAGAGTTCCTGCACAGCTCTGATGTCGGCTCCCCCTTCCAAAAGATGCGTTGCGAACGAATGCCGCAGGGTATGCGGAGTGACCCGCCGACCCGGCAGTACACGCTCCGCGTATTGTCCCACCATCGCACGGATGTCACGCTCCGAGAAGGGTTTCTTGCGGCGATTGAAGAAGACGAGACTTGTGTCCTCACCCGCCAACATCCCCCGGCCGCGTGCGAGGTATACGCCGATCGCCCGTATCGAGTAGTCGGACATGGGTACCTCGCGCTCCTTCTGCCCCTTGCCGAGCACCAGAACCCGCCCGCGGTGCAGATCGACCCGATCCAGGGTGAGCGAGGCGACCTCCCCCACCCGAAGACCTGAGCCGTACAAGAGTTCCAGCACGGCCCGATCTCGTAGGGAGATGGCGAGCTCCCGAGGTGACCCATCTCGGGGTGAGGGCGGTGCGGGCGGTGCTTCGGCCAGCGCCGCGGCCTCACGCTGCCGAAGAACCGTCGGCAACCGGTTCACGATCTTCGGGCGTCCCAGCAGTTCTGCGGGATCGTGCTCGACGATGCCGTTGTGCGCAGCCCAGCGGAAGAACGTGTGGATCGCACCCACCCGCCGGGCGACAGACGCGCGCGCGTACCCCAAGGTGTGTTGCTGTGCCAGGAACCGGCGCAGGACCGATTGGGTCGCTTCCTGAAGCCCTACGCCGTTGCGATCCAGGAAGACGGCGAGCTGTGTGAGGTCGCGGCGGTATGCCGCGATGGTGTTCGGGGAGAGACGCCGCTCCAACCGAAGGTGGTCGGCGAAGCGTTCGATAAGCGTTGTTTGCGATGGGGGAAGCTCGTCCACGGGGCCCTTCCTGCTCGTTGTCCGAACGGTCGGTACGGCCCTGTCTAACAGTCGGAGGGGCCGGCTTCAAGCGGTTGCCGAGCCCGATGCCGCCGCCAGCGTGCGTTCATATCGCCCCCCGACCCCTCGGACGAGCCCTCGAAGCTCGAGCCTGATCAGGACCGTGACGGCCTCAGGGATGGCGATCCCGACCGTGCGGGCGACGGCGTCGGGCAGGGATGCCTCACCGAGCGCCAGCCACACGCGGAGCTCGATATCCGACAAACCCGCGGGCGGGACCGCGTCGTCGGCCCGTGCCGACTCGTAGCCGAGATCTGCCAATAGATCGTCGGCACCCCGGATGAGCGTGGCACCCTCACGGATGATCTCGTGCGGTGTCTCCGATAGCGGACTGGTGACCGGACCGGGAACGGCGAAGACATCGCGGCCGAGGTCGAGCGCATGGTCGACCGAGATGCGCGAGCCGCTGCGGGCGGCGCCTTCGACCACAACCAGCGCACGGGAAAGCGCGACCACGAGCCGGTTCCGAGCCGGGAAATGATGCGGCTCGGCGCGCTGTCCCGGTGGGTACTCGGAGATCAGCGTCCCTCGCTCGGCGATCTGTAACAGAAGCTCCGCACTGGAGCGTGGATACAACACGTCGAGGCCGGAGCCGAGCACCCCGATGCTTGCACCGTCGGCAGCGAGCGCTCCGCGGTGGGCAGCAGCGTCGATGCCGAACGCGCCGCCCGACACCACGTGGATCCCGATCCCGCCGAGCCGCCGGCCGAGATCATGCGCGATCTCGCGCCCGAGCGACGAACACCTACGCGCGCCGACGACCGCAACCCGATCGGGCCCGTCGTGCAGCTCAGCCCCTCGCACGAACAGCCAGGCGGGAGGATCGTGCAAGAGACCCGCGAACGATCCCGGGTATCCGGGATCGTGCGGGGCAACCAATCGCCCGCCGCATCCCTTCAGTTGCTCGCGGACGACCGTGGGATCAGCCGCACCGATCCAGTCCCTGTCGGCCGCGCTTCCGGCCCGTCCGGAACCGATCGCACCGACGCACGCGCGCGCACTGCCGACCTCCCAAGCGAGCCCGTGGAGCTGCCGGGGCGAGATCCCACGCAGCGTCGAGAGGATCAAGAGTGCGTCCCGCTCCGCCGGCCCCTCGCCGAACCCGCTCGGATACCCGGGCGGAGCAACGTCCTGATTCTCACGCCCCTGCGCGGCGTCACCCCGCACGCGCGAGGCCTTCTTGTTCGCCGAACCCGATCCGATACGAGAGGGCCTCGGAGAGGTGC
>JAXDJY010000036.1:0-3731 GCA_034667445.1 Actinomycetota bacterium
CGTCGCCGTCCCACTCTCCCGACAACTCGTAGCAACCGAAACCTGTTGCGGTGCTTGGGTCCGTGGCTTCCTCACCGGTGAGCCAGTAGAAGACCTCGTCCTTGGCAGACCGCAGGGATCCGGTTGCGCCGGCGCGCGCGGCGTCGTGTTCCTGCAGCCACCGGAACATCGGGAGCAGGTACCGGCCGTCCACCCACTGGCCGGTGCGCACGTAGAGATCGTCGGAGTCGGACCGGAAGCGTTCGCCCTCGATCTCGGCGCGGTCGTCCTCCCAGGTGATCGCGGGACCGACCGGTTCTCCGTCGGCGGTGGCGGTGACCAGCGTCGGGACCATGCCCGACAACCCGATCCCGTCCCACCGGTCGGCGGGCACCTCTCCTCGCAGCGCCCCGACCACGTGCCGGACCGCGAGCCACCAGTCGGCGGGGTCCTGTTCGGCCCGGCCGGGTTCGGGACGGTCCGTCGGGTAGGCGGCGGACGCGGACGCCAGCAACGCGCCGTCGGCGCCGACCACCGCGCCCTTGAGGCTGGACGTTCCGAGGTCGAGGCCGACGAAGACGCCGTCGTTCACAGTGAGGCCAGTGCTCCCTCGGCGGCCTCAAGGGTCCGGTCGACATCGGCATCGGTGTGGGCCATGGAGACGAACAGGTTCTCGAACTGCTCGGGGTGGAAGAGCACGCCGCGCGACATCATCCCCTGCCACCACCGGGTGAAGAGGGCTTCGTCGGCCAGGCGAGAGGCGTCGCGCCAGTTTCGGACCGGTTCGTCGGTGCCCATCCAGACCTGGAAGACGGTTCCGAGTCCAACCACGTGGCCGGTCACGCCCTTCTCCTTCAGCAGCGACGTGATGCCGTCCATCAGCCGGGTGCCGGTCGCGCGCGCGGCGACGTAGCGCTCGGGCGTGAGTACGTCCATGGTCGCGGAGACCGCCGCACACTGGATGACGTTCGAGTTGTAGGTGCCGGAGTGGGAGTAGCGGCCGTCGCCGATCGCCTCCATGACCTCACGCGTCCCGCCGATCGCGGCCACGGGGAACCCGCCGCCCAAACCTTTCGCCATCGTCGTGATGTCGGGCATGACGCCGAAGAACTCCTGCCCCCCGCCGCGTGCGAACCGGAACCCAGTGATGACCTCGTCGAAGATGAGGAGTGCGCCGTGTTCGGTGGTCTTGGCCCGTAGCAGTTCCAGCCAGCCCGGCTCGGGAAGGATGCAGCCGGTGTTGAGGACGGCGGGCTCGGTGATCACGGCGGCGACCTGCTCGCCGATCTCATCCATCACGGCGGTGAAGGACCCAGGATCGTTCCACGTGAGTACGACCAGCGAGTCGGCGACCTCGGGCAGCAGACCCTTGCCCGCGGGAACCGTGATCGGCCGCTCGGACGGGCCGGCGACCGAAGGGTCAGGGTGGTTCGACCAGTACACCGTGTCGAGCCACCCGTGATAGTGCCCCTCGAACCTGACGACCAGTCGGCGGCCGGTCACTGCGCGCGCGAGCCGCACGGCGGTTCCCACGGCCTCGGACCCGGAGTTCGCGAACCGCACCATGTCGACGCTCGGGACCGCGTCGACGACCTTGCGTGCGGCCTCCGCCTCCAACTCGTAGGGCAACCCGAACACGGTTCCGTACGACTGGATCGCCTCAACCACGGCGGCCGTAACTTCGGGCGGGCGGTGCCCGAGCACCAGAGGGCCGAGGCCCATGAGGTAGTCCACGTACTCGTTGCCATCGACGTCGGCGATGTGCGAGCCCGTCCCGTGCGCGATGAACGGCGGATAGGGCTTCCACCCCGCGCGGACGCTCCGCGCACTCGAGCCGACGCCTCCCGGCATAACCTTCATGGCCTCTGCCAGCAGCGCCGCCGATCGTGCTTGGCTCTCCATCAACGGTTCCTCTCTTCGACCAGGACGCACGCAGCATGGTGGTTCGGGCCCGCGGGTGCCAAGGCGGGGTCGATGATCCGGCACCGGTCCTCCGCGACAGGACACCGCGGATGGAAGCGGCAGCCGGACGGGATGTTTACCGGATTCGGCGTCTCGCCCACCAGGATCTGGGGCGTCACCTGTTCACGTGGGTCGCGGCGCGGCACCACGCTCAACAGCGCACGAGTGTACGGGTGCTGCGGGTTGCGAACGACCTCGCGAGCGGGGCCCTCCTCCACGATCCGGCCCAGGTACATCACGATGATCCGGTCGGCGAAGTGCGCGGCGGTCGAGAGGTCGTGGGTGATCATGAGGATCCCCATGTCGCCCTTGGAGCGCAGGCCATCAAGCAGGGTGAGCACGCCGGCGCGCACCGAGACGTCGAGCATGGAGACGGGTTCGTCGGCGACCAGCAGTTCGGGGTCGAGCATGAGGCTCGCGGCGATCGCGACGCGCTGGCGCTGCCCGCCGGACAACTCGTGGGGGTAGCGGTCCAGGTAGAGCTCCGGCGGGGTGAGACCGGCGCGGCTCATCGCGTCGACGAGCTTGATCTCTCGCTCGGACTTGGAACCTGCGAGGCCGTGGACCACGAGCGGTTCGAGCACCGCGTCGCGAACACGGAACCGCGGGTCGAGCGATTCGTACGGGTCTTGGTAGATGATCTGCATCCGCCTGCGGAGCGGACGCATGTCGCCGGCGTCGAGCGTCGTGATGTCACGGCCTTCGAAGATGACCGAACCGGACGTAGCGTCGACCTGGCGCATGATCGTCTGCGCGGTGGTGGTCTTGCCGCAGCCTGACTCGCCCACCAGCGCCACCATCTCTCCTTTGTCGACCGAGAGCGACAGGCCATCCACGGCGTGCACGGCCTCGTGCGGCCGGCGGAGGAGCGCCCCCACCAACCCGCGGCGGACGGGGAAGGTCGTGACCAGGTCGCGCACCTCTAGGAGCGGCGCGACGTCACTCACCCGGAGACCTCGTCGTTGCGGTGACAGGCCGCCAGGTGCATGTCTCCCACGGGGACCAACTCCGGGTTCACCGTGGCGCAGATGTCCATCACCACGTCGCACCGGTCGCGGAACGCGCAGCCAACGATCTCGTGGTCCAGCCGCGGGGGCGCGCCGGGGATCGAGACAACGTGTTCGTCGCCGAAGAGGTCGGGCGTGGCAGCGAAGAGGAGCCGCGTGTACGGGTGGCGCGGTTCGTGGAACAGCGCGTCGATAGGCCCAGCCTCCGCGATCCGGCCCGCGTACATGACCGCCGCGCGTTGACAGACCTGCGCGACCACCGGCAGGTCGTGCGTGACCAGGACTAGAGCCAGCCCCAGCTCCTCACTGAGCCTGGTAAGAAGTTCCAGGATCTGCGCCTGCACCATGACGTCGAGCGCGGTCGTCGGCTCGTCGGCAACGATCAGGCTCGGGCTGCACGCGAGCGCCATCGCGATCATGATGCGCTGCTTCTGGCCCCCCGAGAGCTCGTGCGGGTAGTCGTCCAGCCGTCGGGTGGGCAGACCGACCTGCTCCAGCAGGGTGCCCGCCCGGATGCGGGCTTCTCGCTCACCCGACTGCCCGTGGACGAGGATCGGTTCCATGATCTGCTCCCCGATCCGCTGGACCGGGTTCATGGCGTGCATCGCGCCCTGGAAGACGATCGACCCTGCGGTCCAGCGGACAGCACGGAGCTTCCCGGGCGTCAGCTCCAGGATCTCGTTCCCGTCCAGCTCGATCCGGCCCGTGATCTTCGTCTTCGCGGGCAGCAGACGAAGGATCGCGCCCGCGATTGTCGACTTGCCACAGCCCGACTCACCCGCC
>JAXDJY010000037.1:0-4527 GCA_034667445.1 Actinomycetota bacterium
CGTGCTTCTTGTAGTCAGCATCTGGGTGGGTTCCTCGCTGATCTTTCGTCCGAAGGAAGCCCTCGCGGTCACCTTCGGAGAGAGGAAGGGGTACATCTCCGCCGTATTCACCGATCCCGCTGCAGCGAAGGAGGCGATCGACGCGGCCTTCGCGAGGAGGGGCTTTGACATCAACGTCAGCCTCGTCCCTGCTTCACCCAGTCTGGTTGGGACGGTCGGCGCCATGTCGGAGGATCCTCTTGCCCAGCAACATGAGATCAAGATCCTCCATGACACGGGGTGCTGGACAGAGGGAGGCGGGCAGCGCTGCCCGATCGGTCTCCTCATACCGAAGGACTTCGCCGGTCACGCATCCATCGAAGTGGGGCGAGTCGCCCAGCCCGGAGAGAAGTACGGACTCGGGAACCAGGCGTTCTTTCCCGGAGAGAACCTTCATTGCAGCGGCATAGCTGGGATGACCGTCGAGCAAGCGATGCCGGTACTGCAGGATCTAGGCGTGCAGGTGATGTGGCGATCGATGGATCGGTCGATCGACGACGTACGCGGGATCGACCCGCCTGCCGTGGCGCATCAGTTTGTGCAATACGACGGGGAGACGGTGGCTTCAGGGCTCGATTGGGTGTGGGTGAGCCCGACTCCTCCCTCTAGCGCGACCGGCCTCTATCCCGAATTCAACCCTGAGGATTGCTAGTAACCGCCTGCCTCCCCAGAACCTTCGTTGACCCTTTGGCACTCTCCCCGCTATCCTGTTAGCACTCGTCGCACCTGAGTGCTAACCGAGAAGGCAACCGAACCACAAGGAGGCAAGCAGCATGGCGGACTTCAGCTTGAAGCCCCTCGAGGATCGCATCGTCGTGAAGGCGAGCGAGGGTGACCAGACCACCGCGTCTGGCCTGGTGATCCCCGACACCGCGAAGGAGAAGCCCCAGGAGGGCGAGGTCATCGCGGTCGGCCCCGGACGCTTCGAGGACGGCGCACGTGTGCCGCTCGACGTGGCCGTTGGCGACAAGGTCATCTACTCGAAGTACGGCGGCACCGAGGTCAAGGTCAAGGGCGATGAGTACCTCATCCTCTCGGCCCGTGACGTCCTGGCCGTGCTCAGCAAGTAAGTCGTTCGGAACACCGGGGCTCGCGAAGCGCACACGCGCGCCGCGAGCCCCGTTCCGCACCTAGTAGACCCGAAGGAGGCACCCAGTGGCATCGAAGCTACTGAAGTTCGGCGAGGAAGCTCGTCGCTCGCTCGAAGCGGGCGTCGACAAGCTCGCTGACGCCGTCGCCATCACGCTCGGCCCCAAGGGCCAGAACGTGGTGCTCGACAAGAAGTGGGGTGCTCCCACCATCACCAACGATGGCGTGAGCATCGCGAAGGAGATCGAGCTGGACGACCCATGGGAGAACATGGGCGCGCAGCTCTGCAAGGAAGTAGCCACGAAGACCGACGACGTTGCCGGTGACGGCACGACGACGGCGACCGTGCTCGCCCGCGCCATGGTCAAGGGCGGCCTGAAGAACGTGGCCGCCGGCGCCAACCCGATGATCCTCAAGCGGGGCATCGAGAAGGCCACCGTTGCAGCGGTCGAGGCCATCAAGTCCCAGGCCAAGGACGTGGAGACGCGCGAGGAGATCGCGAACATCGGTTCGATCTCCGCAGCTGATCCTGCGGTCGGCGACGTGCTCGCCGAGGCGCTGGACAAGGTCGGCAAGGATGGCGTGGTTACGGTCGAGGAGTCCAACACGTTCGGCATGGAGCTCGAGTTCACCGAGGGCATGCAGTTCGACAAGGGCTACATCTCGCCGTACTTCATCTCCGATCAGGAGTCGATGGAGGCCGTCCTGGACGAGCCCCACATCCTCTTGGTGAACAAGAAGATCAGCTCGATCCAGGAGCTGCTCCCCGTGCTCGAGAAGGTCATGCAGGGCGGCAAGCCGCTTGCGATCATCGCCGAGGACGTGGACGGCGAGGCCCTGGCCACCCTGGTGGTCAACAAGATCCGCGGCACGTTCAACGCCGTCGCGATCAAGGCCCCCGGGTTCGGGGATCGTCGCAAGGCCATGCTCCAGGACATCGCGGTCCTCACGGGCGCGCAGGTCGTCTCCGAGGAAGTCGGGCTCAAGCTCGACAACGTGGAGCTCGATCTCCTGGGTTCTGCCCGCAAGCTCGTCGTGACGAAGGACACCACGACGATCGTCGAGGGCGGCGGTTCCAGCGATGAGGTTGCCGGCCGGATCAACCAGATCAAGGCCGAGATCGAGAACACCGACTCGGACTGGGACAAGGAGAAGCTCCAGGAGCGGCTGGCCAAGTTGTCCGGCGGCGTCGCCGTTGTGAAGGTGGGAGCAGCCACCGAGGTCGAACTCAAGGAGCGTAAGCACCGCATCGAGGACGCGCTGCGTTCGACGCGTGCGGCCATCGAAGAGGGCATCGTCCCCGGCGGTGGCGTCACGCTGATCCGCGCCGAGGCTGCCCTGGCGAAGCTCGACCTGGAGGGAGACGAGGCCACCGGCGCCGCGATCGTTCGCGACGCGCTGGCCGAGCCGGCCCGACGGATCGCCATGAACGCCGGCTACGAAGGTGCCGTCATCGTCCAGCAGATCCGCGCGGAGTCCGACAAGGGCTTCAACGCGGCCACGGGCGAGTGGGTGGACATGGTCAAGGCCGGCATCATCGACCCGGCCAAGGTCACCCGTTCGGCGCTGCAGAACGCCGCGTCCATCGCCGCGCTCATCCTCACGACCGAAGCCTCGGTCGTGGAGAAGCCGGAAGAGGACGAGGCGGCCGACGCCGGCGGTCACGGACACGCGCACTGATCCATGGCTCCACCGCACCACCGGATGGGCGGGCCGAAAGGCCCGCCCTTCCGCGTTCGGCGATGTGTTCGCGCCAACCCTGGGCTCGGGCTACCCTCGCTTCACGCCCGGCGATCCTCCGCGGGGCACGGCTGAGGAGGTTGCGATGACACGTGCGTGGAAAATCATCCCGCTCGTCGCTGCGACGGTGCTGGTCACCGCCGGTGTCACGACGGCGTTCGCGGGCAGATCGTCGAACGATGGAACAGCGAGCGGCAGGAGCGTCACGGCGGTCAAGGAGATCTGGCATACCCACCCCTCGATCGGAGCCGCCGTCGGCGATGGATGGGTCGAAGTAGCGCACTCCAGCATCAAGGTGTCTTCGGGCGGTCACGCCATCATCGACGTCACGGCAGACGTGAGTGGGTACTGCGAGGCGGGGGCCGCGGCCAGTCTCAACACGTCTTGTGGGATCCGCGTGCTTATCGGTGGCCACGAAGCCAAGCCAGTGAACGCCTCTGAGGTAGCGGTGGCAGCGCCGAACTCCACCACGGAGGGGCAGTGGACGATCGAACGCTCCAGCCTGCCCTTAGGGGCGGGTTCCTACCCTGTGGTCGTCCAGCACGAGGCCCTCGGGGACACCGACGGGTACTTCGGGGTGTTGGACTGGCACATCCGGATCGACCGTATCGCCGTCTAGGCTGAAAGCATGTTCGAAACGGTCGTAGCGGGCTGGGACGGGGAACGGTGGGCGCATCGGCATGATGCGACCTCGGGTGCGGACCTGTTCGTTGCCGTCCACTCCACCGTCCTGGGGCCGGGGATGGGGGGAACACGCCTGAAGTCTTATCCCTCTGCTGAAGAGGGACTGGCCGACGCCCTCCGACTCTCAGGCGCGATGACGCTGAAGCAAGCGGCCGCAGATCTCCCCTACGGTGGAGGTAAGGCCGTCATCGCCGCGCCGTCCATCCCCCCGCCCGGATCGCCGGAACGACGCGACCTCTTCCTTCGCCACGCCGACCTGGTCGATTCGCTCGGAGGGGACTACGTCACCGCCGCCGACATGAACACCGGCCCGGCCGACATGGACATCATGGCCGAACGGACCCCGTACGTGTTGGGCCGCTCCCAGTCCAACGGTGGGAGCGGCGATCCGGGCCACGGGACCGCGATCGGGGTGTTCCACGGGATCCGGGCCGCGGCGCGGCACGCGTTCGGCTCGGATGACTTGTCCCAGCGGACCGTTCTGATCCAGGGTGTCGGCTCGGTGGGGGGGCGCCTGGCGCACCATCTCCACGGCGCGGGCGCCCGGTTATTGATCTCCGACACGGACGGCGCTCGGGCGAACGAGGTGGCGTCCGAGGTCGATGCCGATACCGTCGGACCGGGGGAGGCGACCGCCACAGCGTGCGACATCTTCGCCCCTTGTGCGACCGGGGGAGTGGTGAGCCGCGAGACCATCCCGCACCTGGCGTGCTCGGTGGTGGCGGGTGCGGCGAACAACCAGTTGGCCGAACCCGAGGACGCCGACCGGCTTCGGGACGCGGGCATCCTCTATGCCCCCGACTACGTCATCAACGCCGGCGGCGTGATCCACCTAGCGGGCTACGAGACCCTCGGGTGGGACGAGGTCACCATGGCCACCGGGCTGGAAGGGATCGGGCGGACCTTGGCGGAGGTGTTCGCCGAGGCGGACAGCGACGGCGTTTCGCCGGCGACGGCCGCCGACCGCCTGGCGAA
>JAXDJY010000038.1:0-6770 GCA_034667445.1 Actinomycetota bacterium
GGTCGCGACGGCTCCGACCACGGGCTTGTTGCCGTGGGCGACGTCGTAGAGATCGCCGAAGGTCGGAGTGAGGAGGAGGCCAGGGCCGTCCTGAGTCGGCTGCACGGTGTGGTTGTTCAGCCTCACGTACTCGTCGACGAACCCGTTGTCCTTGGGGAACGCACCGGTTCCGATCTCGGCGTGTCCCGGCGGGGTGTTCGACTGCGCCGAGCCCACGTACGTGTGGGTGAACCATGCGCCCTGGCTCTTGAGAGAGTCGAGATACGGATGGCTGTGGCTCCACGTGTTCAACACATCCATGCCGCCGGCGTCCCAGACGAGCGTGACGAATAGCTTCGGGACCGTTCGCTGATCGGCGGGCAATAGCGCTTCGGTAAGAGGCTTCCCGTCGGGCGCGTTGAACGGGAACTTCATGATCGCGCCGGTGGTCGGAGCGATGTCGGTGAGATACGTGGTGTCGGTGTAGACGCCGGGTTTCACGATGCCCGGGGCGTAGTAGAACATCGGGACGTTCTGTAGATGGTCCATGGGGCCCGCGTGGGAGTAGCCGCCGTCCACGATGTTGTTCGCCTTCGGGATGGTGAAGACGTCGCCGCTCCAGTCCTGGCGATAGCCGTTGAGGATCCGGGAGATCCATGGCTTCGGGAGTGAGCAGACACTCGAGATGAACGCCTGGTCTCCGGATACAGCCGACGATGTCGACGCGACGACCAGCGGGAACGCCGCCAGCCCACAGCACACAAGCACAGCTAGACGGCGCGACGATTGAACGCGCTTCACGAAACGATCCCCCACCACGTGTCCATCTCCGGCCCGACGGCCGGAGTCCCGCAGTGTACCGGCTGTTAGTCGCCTTTCGGTGAGGGCACGGGGTAGCGTGGATGGGTGCAGCGCCGCCTCCTATCGGTTCTTCTCGCAGGCTCGCTCATCGGGGTCCCCGCGGTCGCGCTCAGGTTCGCCTGTGTCGGGAAGAGCTGCCCGGCGGCGGCAGCTCCGGCGCCGCCGGTTCCGTTCTGCCCCCTTCCCGCCGAACTGAAGAGCGAGATCGCGGCCGGCTTCGTGGACGGCCGGTCGCCCGACGTGATGGGTGTGCCGAGCCGAGGCGGGGCCGTCATCGGTGGCACCGACCCGGTCCCCGCACGGCTGGCTTGGCCGGCAGCCACGCCTGCCCCGGACACGTCGGTGCCGATCGTCTTCGAGGGAGCGGGCGTCCACGCGGGGCCGCTGCCTGCCGGCACCGGCTTGGATCAGATCGCGCCGACGCTGGCCTCGATCATGGGCTTCCAACGCGCCCATCCCGACATCCGCGCGGGCTCCGCCGTCCCGGGGGTCGGACGCAGCGCGCATCCGGCGCTCGTCCTGATCGTGGCCTGGGCGGGTATCGGATCCGCAGACCTCGCCGGACATCTGCGCCAGACCCCATGGCTCCAGGGTGCGCTGAGATCGGGGGCCGGAGCGCTTCGCGGCGTCACCGGCTCGGTGCCGACGGATCCAGCCGCCACGCTGACGACGATGGGAACCGGCGGGCTTCCCCGGCAGCACGGCATCACCGGCTCATTCATGCGCTCGAACGGGGCGGTTCTGCCGGCATGGGGCACCGGCGCGCCCCGATCGATCATCGCGACGCTTGCCGACGATTGGAGTCAGTCCCAGCCGGGAGCCTCGATCGGTCTCGTCGCCCCGACCATCGCTGACCGAGGGCTGATCGGGGGGAACTGGTACGTCGGCCACGGGCCGGTTGATCTCCGGATCGGGTCCGACCCATTCGCCACGGAACGGGCGCTCCTTCATCAGGGCTATGGAACGGACGCGACGACGGACATCCTTGGCATCGTGCTCGACGGCCCGGTTCCCCAGATGGACGCAGAGACTGCTGCGCTCGTCAACACGGCGAGCGTCGCGACCGGAGGTTCTGTCACCGTTGCGATGGCGGGAACGGGTTCCCTGGGCCCGGCGCCGACCGCGGCCTCGCCGGTACCGCGCACCGGAACCGATGTGGGTTCGAAGATCGACGCGGCGATCGGCGCGCCGGGGTTGGTGGCCGGGGTCGCCGGTGGCGGCGTCTTCCTCAACAACCAGGTCATGGGGGCGCACGGACTGTCGACGGCGAACATCTCGGAGGCGATGTCGGCACTGCGTGGAACCGACGGCGCGCCCCTCTTCGACAGCACGTTCCCAGGGTTCGCCGTCCAGTTCGGGAAGTACTGCTGATGGCCGAAGATCTGACGCGCACGAGCCACGGAGGAGGTCGAGCGAGCGGACCCGTCGGCACCGCGGCGTTCGTCATCATCGGGGTCTTGCTCCTGGTCCTGGGATCGGCGTTGCGGTTCGGTCAGCCCGAGCGCATCGCCTGGCTGCAGAACTTCTTCGTTGTCTTCGGCGCGATCCTGCTCGAGGCCATACCGTTCGTGCTGATCGGAGCGGTGGCCTCGGCGATCATCGAGGTCTTCGTCCCGCCCGGAGCCTTCGAGAAGATCGGGCGGCTGCCGACGGTGCTTCAGCTGCCCTGCGCCGCGGCCGCGGGGATGGCGTTCCCGATCTGTGAATGCGGCTCCGTGCCGGTCGCCAGGCGATTGCTCCGCCGGGGTCTCGCCCCGGGTGCAGCCGTCACGTTCATGCTCGCCGCGCCCATCCTGAACCCGGTCGTCATCGCCTCGACGGTCGTGGCCTATCACGGACGCCCCGACTTCTGGGTGATCGTGCTCGGACGCTTCGCGCTGGGATTCGTCGTCGCCGTCGCGGTCGGCTGGGTCACCGGCGCGCAGCGGCCCGACGAGATCCTTCGCAAGGGAACCGTCGATCCCGATGCAGACGACCACACCCCGGAAGAATCCCGACGCTCGCGATTCGCGGGACATATCGCCGGCGACTTCATCTTCATGGGGCGGTTCCTGGTGGTCGGCGTCGCCGTAGCCGCGGCCGTCCAGACGCTGATCCCCCAGACCGTCGTGTCGAAGGTCGCCGGCCTTCCGATCCTCAGCATCCTCGTGATGATGATCCTCGCGTTCGTCCTCTCGCTCTGCTCGGAGTCGGACGCGTTCGTCGCCGCGTCGTTCACCCAGTTCGGACCGGCGGCACAACTCGCGTTCCTGGTTACCGGCCCGATGATCGATATCAAGCTGAGCGCCCTCTACGCAGGCACGTATTCGAAAGGGTTCCTGCGGGCGACGCTCATCACGGCCTCCGTGATCATCCTGGCCGGGACCTTGTGGGTGGCGGTGATCTGGGGATGAAGTGGAACGCGCGGAGACTGCTCGCCGGGATAGTGCTCGCGGCGTGGGCGGCGCTGTTCTGGTTCGTCCTCCTCTCGGGCCGAACCGGCCTCTACCTGTCGACACGAACCGCGTGGCTGATCCCGGCGGGAGCCGGCATCCTCACGTTCGCCACGCTCGGCCGGCTCGCGTCCAGCCGCTCGAGCGACCCGCCACCGGTCCGAAGGAGCGATCTGCGCGGCGGAGCCCTGTTGGTGATGCCGGTAATCGTCCTCCTCGCCCTGCCCACGAGCACTCTCGGCACCTTCGCGCTCGGACGCCGTCCAGTGTTCGGGCCGACGGCGCCGTCCGGCGGCATCTCGTCGGGGACGCTGTCGATGGTCGACGTGGCCCGGGCGCAGGCGACGAAAGAAGACCTCGCGGCGCTCCAGCGCCGGGCGGGGGAAACAGTCGTGATGCAGGGGTTCGTCGCGTTCCAACCCGGTGAACAGAGCGGTGAGTTCCTCCTGTCGCGATTCATCATCACCTGCTGTGTGGCAGACGCGACCGAGACCCAGGTTCGCGTCGTCGATGTCCCCGCCGGATCTGCGCAGGCCAACGCCTGGGTCCAGGTGACCGGCCGGATCTACCCGTTTGGCTCGCAGGTGATCATCGACGCGATGAGCGTGAAGCCGATCCCGCGCCCTGCCGATCCCTACCTCACGGGATAGGGTCCTGGTTTGGGTCAACCGCAGTCGCGGCAGACCCCGATGAGGTCCAACCTATGGCTCACCGAAGCGAACCCGGCCCCGCGTGCCAACCGGTCGAGCGAGCGATCCAGCTGCGACTCGAGGTCCACGGACAGCGCGACATCCTCCACGCGGCCGCAGATCGAACAGACCAGGTGGTGGTGGTGACCCATCAGCTCCTCGGTCGGTTCGTACCGGGCGAAGTCCTCATCGGTCACGACGCGGCGAACCACGCCGGCGTGTTCCAGCACCGCGAGGTTCCGATACGCCGAACTCTGCGTGATGCCCCCGCCGGCGGCCAATATCTCCGGGACCGGAAGTGGACTCCCCGCGCTTGCAAGGAGCGCCACGAGCGCGCGGCGCTGACTGGTGTACCGCTGGCCCGAGGCCCGGAGTCTGGCGCTCGCGGCGTCGTCGATCGTGCCCGTGTCCCCGCCCGAGGCTGACCGCTTCCGACGCGTCATCGATGGATCCCCGTGAGCGCGTTCGCGGCAGTCTTCTTCGCGATGGCCACAACGATGAACACCGCGGTCGTCGTCAGTACGATGGTGCCGCCCGGCGAGATGTTGAGGCCGCGTCCCAGCGTTAGGCCGACGGCCGATGACACCGCGCCGATCGTGACCGCGATCCACAGGGTCGAACGGAACGACCGCGCTACGAGCTGGGCGCTGGCTACCGGCAACACCATGATCGGCGCGATGAGCAGGATCCCGACGACGCGCATGCCGGCGATCACCACACACGCGGTCACGACCGCCACCGCAAGGTTCAGCCGGTCCACCGGAAGACCCGAGACCCTTGCCCAGTCCTCATCCGTCACCACAGCGAAGAGCACCCTGCGCTGGGAGAGCGCAGCCGCCGCGATGACGGCGCCGAGGGCGAGCACGGCCCACACGCCGCCCCAGCCGATCTTGAACGGATCGCCGAACAGATATTTCGTCGATTCCAGGTCCACCTGCCCGTTACCGATACGGCTGGTGAACACCGCGCCGAGCGCGATCCCGGTGTAGAAGAAGAGGGCGAGCGCCAGGTCCCCACTGGCCTTCCGCCGGGTCCGCAGCAGCTCGACACCCACGGCGCCGAGCACCGCGAAGCCGAGCGCCGTCCACACCGGCCAGATGCCTGCGAGCATCCCGGCGCCGACACCCGCGTACGCGACGTGCCCGACACCATCGCCCATCAACGACAACCGCTTCTGCACCAGGAACGTGCCGATCATCGGGGCGAACACGCCCACCGCGATGCAGGCGACGAGCGCTCGCAGCACCTCCTCGCTCAACGGAGGCCCTCCAACCACAAGGGAAGGTCGGCGTCGTGGATGCCCAGCGACACGCCGGTCGCCGACAACTCCGACGGCGGACCGTCGAACAGCACCTTGCCTTTGAGGACGATCACGCGGTCGAGGTCCGACGCGACGGCCGACAACTCGTGCGACACGAGGAGCACGCCGGAACCGTGGTCGCGGATGAGGTGGACCAATGAATCTCGGAACCGGTGCTGCGATTCGCCGTCGACGCCGGCCACCGGCTCGTCCAACACCAGGAGCTCCGGCTCGGAGGCGAACGCCCGGGCGATGAACGCCCGCTGCTGCTGTCCGCCGGACAGTTCGTTCACGGGGCGATCCGCGGCCGCGGCAAGGCCGACGGATTCGACGGCGTGTGTCACCTCTGCGCGATCCTCGGCGGAGGGTTCGCGCCACCACCCGCGCTGACGGAGCCTGCCTGCCTCGACGATCTCGCGGACGGTGGCGGGGACCTCGCTCGCGAGCGTCGGCCGCTGCGGCACGTACCCCAGGCGTTGGCGTTCGCCGAAGTCGCGTGGTGCCGCGCCGAATAGCTGTACGGACCCGGACTCCGGAGAGAGCGCTCCGAGCAGGACCTTGAGGAGCGTCGACTTCCCCGAGCCGTTCGGCCCCACGAGGGCGACGAACTCCCCTCGCCGAACGGTGAGCGACACGTCCTCCAGTACGGGCGTCCGGCCATATCCGAACGTCAGGTGGTCGGCGACGAGGATCGGTTCGCCCGCGTGGTTCGTCTCGGCTTCGCCACTTGAGGAAATAGGAATGGTTCCCATAATCGGGAGGATACGACGGACGTCGAACCCCCGTCAAGGCCGGCAAGCTATCGTTCGTCCATGACTGTCAGGATCGGGATCGGACTCTTCACGGGACAACTCCCTGCCGACTCGACGGAGACGTTCGCCGAGTCCTACCGGGAGACGCTCGAACTGGTCCGGCTCGCCGAAGCGCTCGGGTTCGATTCCGCGTGGGTGAGCGAGCATCACGGCGCGTCGGACGGATACTTCCCCTCGCTGCTGGTCATGCTCGCGGCGTTCGCCGAGGCAACGAACCACATCCGCTTGGGGACGGGCGTGATCCTCACGCCGTTCCATGACCCCTTACGTCTGGCGGAGGACATCGCCACGGTCGATCAGCTCAGCGGCGGCAGGTTGACCGTGGGGCTGGGCCTGGGTTGGCGCGACGAGGAGTTCCGGATGTTCGGCCAACCGGTCGGGGAACGGCTCGCGCGGACGCGGGAGACGGTCGAGGTGCTTCGGCTCGCCGCCGGCGGGCAACGCTTCAGCTTCCACGGCTCGATGTTCGCCTACGACAGGGTCCGGGTGACGCCGCCGACGGCGCAAACGCCGGGAGCGCCGATCATCCTCGGCGGTTACACGGATGCCGCGCTGCGTCGGGCCGGCGCGATCGGCGACGGCCATATCACCGACGCCGATGACGCAGACCACATCCGACACGCCCTGGCGCTCATGGAGGAGGGAGCTCGCGAGGCCGGCAAGGACCCCGCCGCGCTGCACCTAGTGCTGATGCTGA
>JAXDJY010000039.1:0-3588 GCA_034667445.1 Actinomycetota bacterium
CGGAGAACCCTCCGTCGTCGGGCAAGCGGCCCGCCTGAGAGAACGACGTCAGACTCAGCAGCATGATGATCCCGATGGTGACGTGGAGACCGTGGAACCCGGTCAGAACGTAGAACGTGGTCCCGAAGAGGTTCGTCTTGAGCGACAGGCCCTCGCGGTAGAAGGCCGTGAACTCGTAGACCTGACCGCCGACGAACGTCATGCCGAGAAGCGCGGTCACCAGGAGCCAGATCCGCATGCGAACCAGATCGGCCTTCTGAGCGGCCGCCACGGCCAACACCATCGTGAGCGAACTCGCGAGCAGGACGAACGAGGACACCGACGTGTACGGGATGTCGAAGACGTCGTTCGGGTACGGACCCACCTTGCTGGTGCCGCGGTAGAGCAGATACGTGGTGATGAGCGCGCCGAACAGCAGGCACTCGGAGGCCAGGAAGATCCACATGGCGAGCTTCGTGTTGGGAAGCCCGGTTGTGGTCGCGTGGTCGTCCGCTGCAGGCGCGGGGTGCGTGTTGGCGATCACGTCTGCCATCTGCCCGCCCCTACTCCGCCACCGAGGGCTCGAGCGCCCAACCCATGAACCCGACCAGCGCGATGAACGCACCGGCCCCGACCAGGAACCAGTTGTACAGGATGCCGTACGCGATAGTCGGCAGCCCGATCGCCGCGACCAACGGCCAGAACGACGGACTCGGGAGGTGGATCCCATGTCCGCCCGATGCCGCCGCATGACCCGAGTCGTGTTCGGGCGCCGCACCTGCCGGGATCCGGATGAGCTCGCCCGTCCGTTCGTCGGTCGTGTACTTACGGTGCCAGAACTCGTCCAGCGCGTGGACCTCCGGGACGACGTCGAAGTTGTGGACCGGCGGCGGGCAGGACGTCATCCACTCGAGCGTCCTGGCGTCCCAGGGATCCTCGTTCTCCAGGCCCTTCGGATGCCGGGCGGTTCTGAGCAGATTCACGATGAACACGAGCACGCCGCTCGCGATCATGAACGCTCCCACCGTCGCGACCTGGTTGTAGAACGTGAGCCCCAGGGTGGCCGGGTAGGTGTACGTGCGACGGATCATCCCCTGGATCCCCAGGAAGTGCATCGGGCCGAAGGTCAGGTTCATCCCGATGACGAAGAGCCAGAAATGGACCTTGCCCAAGCGCTCGGACAGTTGCTTGCCGAACACCTTCGGCCACCAGTAGTACATCCCCGCGAACAGACCGAAGATCGCACCACCGAACAGGACGTAGTGGAAGTGCGCGACGATGTAGTACGTGTCCGTTTGCTGATAGTCCGACGGAACGATGGTGTGGGTTACTCCGGAGAGTCCACCGATCACGAACATCGCGATCCCGCCGACCGCGAACAGCATCGGCGAATCGAAATGGATGTCACCCCTGGCCATCGTGGCCATCCAGTTGAAGATCTTCACCCCCGTGGGGACCGCGATGATCGCTGTCGAGACGCTGAACGCCGTGACGGCCACCGGCCCGAGCCCTACGGCGAACATGTGGTGGGCCCACACCCCGAACCCGATGAACCCGATCGCGATCCCGCTGAACGCCACGAACTGATACCCGAACAGGGGCTTCCGGCTGAACACCGGCAGGACCTCACTGAAGATCCCGAACGCAGGCAAGACGAGGATGTAGACCTCCGGATGGCCGAAGAGCCAGAAGAGGTGTTGCCACAGGACCGGATCACCGCCCGCGACAGGATCGAAGAAGTGTGTCCCGAACCGGCGATCCATGAGCATCTCCACCAGCGCCACGGTGATGATGGGCAGGCTGAACGCGAGCAGGAACTGCACGACCAAGCCCATCCAGATGAAGATCGGCATCCTGAACAACGTCATCCCCTTGGCCCGCATGTTGATGATGGTGACGGCCAGGTTCACCGCACCCGCGGACGACGCGATACCCGTGATGAGCAGACCGAGCGCGTAGAAGGTCATCCCGATGGAGGGATCGGTGGTGGAGTTCGGTGGATAGCCGAACCACCCTCCGTTGGGGGCGCCGCCCAGGAACCAGCTCGAATAGAGGAACAGTCCCCCGAGGATGAAAACCCAGTAGCTAAAGGCGTTCAGCCGGGGGAACGCGACGTCGCGCGCGCCGATCATCAGTGGGATCAGGTAGTTGAAGAACGCGGCGCTCATCGGCATCACGAACAGGAAGATCATCGTGAGGCCGTGCATCGTGAAGATCTGGTTGTACTGCGCGGCGTTGACCAGGTGTTGATCCGGGCCGGCCAGCTGCGAGCGGATGATCAGGGCCTCGAGTCCGCCGATCAGGAAGAAGATGAACGACGACGCGCCGTACATCAGCCCGATCTTCTTGTGGTCCACCGTGGTGAACCAGCTCCAGAAGCCGGTGATCGCCGACGGACGGCGGACGGTGCCCTTTCCGTTCGTCTCCACGGTCACGCTCGCCATCGGTTCACCATCACTTCAGGCTCTCCAGGTAGGCGACCAGTTGGTTGATCTGGTCTTCGGTCAGATGGTAGTTGGGCATCTTCGACCCGAGCTTCACCGCGTTCGGATCGCGGAGCCACGCTTTCAGCGCGTTGATGTCCGTCGTATCCCAATCGCACCCGGCGAAACACGAGTGTGACGGGGCGGCGAAGTGAGTGAGGTTCGGTCCTGCGGTGCCCGCGGCCGTGGTCCCGCCCACGGAGTGGCAGGCGACGCAGGACCCCGTAGTGAAGGTGTTCATGCCTTCCTTCGCCAAGGGATCTGTCGGCGTTGCGCCGGGGAGCTTCTCGTTGGCAACCCACGCGGTCCAGTCCGATTGGCTGAGCGCCACAACCCGGAACTTCATCTTGCCGTGCTGGAGACCGCAGAACTCCGCGCATTGGCCGTAGTAGGTACCCGGGTGATCGGCCTGGAGCAGGATGTGATTCGTCCGACCCGGGACCACATCCTGTTTGCCGGCGAGCTCGGGAACCCAGAACGAGTGGATGACCTCGAAGTCGGGGTTCGTGCCGGAGACACCGCCGTTCAGCGCGCCACCCTCGGACGCGAGGGACAGATAGACCGGTCGTCCGGTCGGGATGACCATGACGTCGCCGGTGTGGATCGGTCCGTTCGTGACAGGTGCGGTTGGGGTCGGGGGGTAGGTCGTCTTCATATCCGGGTCGGTATAGACGAATCCCCACCACCACTGGTGACCCTCGACGGTGATGTTGAGCGCGTTCGCGGGGGGGGGTTTCGCCAGGTCCCAGATGGTCCCGATGGTCGGAACCATCACGACGGCCAGGATGAGCGCCGGCGCGATCGTCCACATGATCTCGAGCCGCGTGTTCCCGTGGGTCTGCGTCGGCAGCCGATCTTGGCCCTTGCGGTGCCGCCACTTGAGCGAGATGAAGAGGATCCCGCCCTCAACCAGCACGAAGACCGCGACGGCGATCCAGAAGACCGGAACGAAGAGGTTCTTCTCCGTTTGCGCGGTGGGGCCTGCGGGCTTCAGGGTGTCCTGGGTGGCGTGCGGTGCACACGATGCGACCAGGAGTGCGAGCGCCAGGAGCCCGAGAGCCCAGAGCACCTTCTTCCGCACGATCTCTCTGCCTCCCCAGCGCACGTTCGCGCCGCACCCACCCGT
>JAXDJY010000040.1:0-5473 GCA_034667445.1 Actinomycetota bacterium
GCGACCATCACTCCCTGACCGCGTCCACATCGATCGAGATCCCCACTCTGCGGTCGACTCCCGAACCCGCCAGGTGGCGAAGCGCGCTGCAGCATGCAGGAGTAGACTCGGCGCTCGTACCACCCCATGGCCTATATGACGCGACTTCTCCGCATCCCGATGCGCGCGCCCGCGCGCGCCCGCCGGCGTACGTTCGCCGGCCTCATGGTGATGCTCCTCGTTGTCGGCGGGTGGGTGGTCGCCTCCGGCGGCGTCGAGGGGGCACATCAGGCGTCGGCACAGACCGTCCCGAGCGCCGCGGCACCGAAACCCTCGCCGAACCACCCGAAGGCCAAACCTCCTGCCCAGACCAAGCCGGCCGGGCGTGGACCGCTCGCCGACCTGGCGGCCCAAGGCGAGCCCATCTACTGCGGCGCCGGAACGAAGCCGCTGGTGGCGCTCACGTTCGATGACGGTCCGGGGATCTTGTCTCCCGAAGCCTTGAAGACGCTCGGACGAACTAAGACCCCGGCAACCTTCTTCCTGGTCGGGAAACTGTTCGCCGAACCTGCCTTCGTCGAAATCGCGAAGAGCGAGGCGGCCGCCGGGATGGCGTTCGGTGACCACACGTGGGATCACGTCGACATGACCAAGGGCAACGCGAACACCTACGCACAGCAGGTCGGCAGGACACGGCACGTCATCCAGCGCACGACCGGTGAACCCGTCCGGCTCTTCCGCCCGCCGTACGGTCTGCATGATCGCGGACTGGACAACTACATCCGCTCCCAAGGCATGCTCGAGATCATGTGGAGCATCGATTCCCTCGACAGCCAAGGGGCCACTGCACGGCAGATCGTCCAGACCGTACGCAGAGGTTTGTCACCGGGTGACATCATCATCCTGCACGACAACCGCAGCACCACGGAAACCGCACTGCCGAAGATCATCGCGATGATCGATGAGCGGGGGCTCACGCCGGTGACCGTTCCCGAGCTCCTGGCGCAGGACCCGCCGACGCGCGGTCAGCTCCGGCACCACACCTGCAACTAAGGTCCCTTGACCACCTTGCCGCCCTTCATCACGAAAGGGATCGACTCCAGCAACGACACGTCCGTGGTGGGATCGCCTGCCACGGCGACCATATCGGCGAACAACCCTTGCTTGATCGCCCCCACCTGATCGGACCAGCCCAGCAGGTCGGCTGCGTTCGTGGTTGCGGTCTGGATCGCCTCCGTGGGCGTCTGCCCGTGCCGGACCTGATAGGCGAACTGCTTGCCCACCCAGGCGTGCGGGTATCCGCCCGAGTCGGTCCCATAGGCCAGTTTCACGCCGGCCTTCACCGCCTTCTCGAACCCCGCACGCTGGGCGGATGTGGTTTCGCGGTTCTTGCGAAGCACGTCCTTCGACCAGTCGGCGCGGGTGCCCTCCTCCTCGATCCAGTCCCCGAAGTAGATGTCGGCAACCAGATAGGTGCCTGCGGCCGCCATCATCTCGATGGCCTCGTCGTCCATCAGGGAACCGTGTTCGACGGAACGGACGCCGGCGCGAACGGCGCGCTTGATCCCCTCGGCGCCATGCGCGTGCGCCGCGACGGATGTGCCGTAGAGCGCCGCCTCCTCTACGGCCGCGCGGATCTCCTCTTCGCTGAACTCCGGTGCACCCGGTGAGGTGCCCTCGGTGAGCACCGCCCCCGTCGCGATCACCTTGATGAAATCGGCACCGTTGTGCAGGATCGCGCGAACACGGTTCCGGACCTCGTCGGCCGAGCTCGCGACACCGAACCGAAGGTCGATGGGCACGACCGCATCGACATCGGGAGCGAGGCCGGTGACGTCGCCGCCGCCGCCCGCGCACGTAACGTAGGCACCGGCGCACCGCATCCGCGGGCCCTCGACATCGCCGGCGTTGATCGCATCCCGGAGTGCGCAGTCGACGAGCGCACGGAACGTGCCGACATCCCGCACCGACGTGAACCCTGCCTTGAGCGTCGTGCGGGCGTTCCGAACACCGCTGAGCGCCTCCTGCGCAGGTGTGCGCATCACCAGCCCCGCGTATCCATGGCCCGAATCGACTTCGCCGATCATGTGCGAATGACAATCGATGAGTCCGGGGAGCAGCGTGTGATCCGGTAGGTCGATCGTTGTTGCGGCCGGCGGCACGGCGTCACCGAACGGCACCACGCCTTCGATGCGTTCCCCGCGCACGATCACGGCTCGGTCGGTCTGCACCTCGCCCGCTTCGACATCAAGCACTTGGCCGGGGCGGATCACGATCAGGTCATCGTTCACGCGCGGAGCATACCGCCGCCCGTCGGCCGGTCGGCCGACAAGGAATGGACCTTCGGTCACTGCGCCCGGCCGTCTGCGCGACCGATAGGGGGTAGGTGCAGCGGACCAGGGGGTTCTCCGTCACGGCAGTTCCATTCGCGATCTCGCGTTCGCCGATCCGGCCGTCGTCAGCCCGAGGGCTGAGACGCCGAGCGGTACCGCGCGAGACCGCTGTCACCACCGCGCGTCGACCGCAGGGGATCGCGCTCTCCCCGGACGGCCCGCAGTGGTTCGGATCGCTTGACGGCTGCAACGACCTGGTCGGTGGCACGCAAGGGTGGCGCACCCCGGCGGGGATAGAACAGGATCTCGCGGTTCCGACGGCCGCGAACCGACCCGCCGGGGTGACCCCCATCCACGTAGAGCCCTAGCGCCTCAGGCGCCGCGCGTCGCCAGTTCTGCGTCGATGGCCGCGACGAAGCGATCGGGCCCGACGGCCGGCCCGTGCCCGCCGAGCACCATGCGAACGGGCAAGTCGCGGAGCCTGCGGAGGGATGCCATCCCCGCCTCGGGGTCGTCGAACATCAGCGCGTCATCGACGTAGAACGCATCACCGGTGAATAGGGTGCCCGTCGCGGCCTCCCACAACGCGATCGAACCGCTCGTGTGGCCGGGGACATGGAGGACCTCGAACGCCCGGTCTCCCAGATCGATGAGGTCGCCCTCCGCCAGCAGCGAGGTGGGTTCTGCCGGTGGGGTTCGCCAGCCCGACTCGTCGAACGCGGGTGAGGGCAGGGCCGTGAGCAGCCGCTCGGGAGGCTCATACCCATAGCCGCGGATCTCACCCGCCAGCGACTCCGGCCAATCCTCGGGGAAGGCGGCGATCGCGTAGGGATCGCGCACGCCGGGGGCATCAGACCCGTGACAGAGGCGTTCGTCGAAGGCGTGGAGCCCGCCGATGTGATCGAAGTGCTCGTGGGTCACCATGGCAATCACGTCACGGCCCTGGAGCAACGGTTCGACCTCGCCGCGGAGGTCGCCGACGCCGTTGGCCGTGTCGACCAGGAGATCGCGATCGCTCCCCCTGACATGCCAGACGTTCGACACGAAGAACTCCGCGATGTGCGGCTCCCACAGGAGGCTCAGGCCGTCCTCGACTTCCTCGACGGCGAACCACCGTTCGACGACCGGTAGGGGCGCCCTCATCGGTGGTCCTCGAACGCGACCACGCCGGCCGGCTCGCGCAGGCAATGAACGCTCGTCATCGAGGCGTTGTAACTGCCGACGCCGAGTGCGGCAACGATGTCGCCCTCCTGCACAGGAGGGAATGGGTGATCGACGGCGAACAGGTCGTCGCCTTCGTTGATGTTGCCGCTGATCGTCGCGTCGTCAACCGGTTGCCCACCGACATCGCGGACGAGGATCAGGTCGAGCACCGAGTCGTAGACGAAGTGTTCCCCCATCACGTTCCATCCGATGTCGAGTCCGATGAACCGCACGCCGTCCCGCACCTCCACCGTCACCACTTCCGCGAGCGCGACACCGCACTCCTTCACCAGGAAGTCACCGGGCTCAGTCGAAACGGATACGCCCAGTGCGCCGAGGTGCCGGGCGAGGATCCCGGCCCATGCTGCGAGGTCCAACGGCCGATCGCCGGGACGTTGCGGAACGCCGAGCCCGCCACCGGTGTTCACCTCGGTGATCGGGCAGCCGGCGCCCTGCAGGGTTCGCACCATGTCGGCGACCCGGCGAACGGTCTCCTCGAAGATCGGGAGCCCGTCGGTGAGATAGCCGTCGCCGACGTGAACGTGGACGGTGTCGATGGTGAGTCCTGTGCGTTCGGCGATCGCGAGCGCGTCCGGCAGTTCCTCTGCAGGGATGCCGAACTTGGTCGGGCGCGCACCGGCGTAGAGCGTTTCGCCCGCCGGCGATCCGTCGGTCCCAGCGCCGCTCCACGACGCACCGATCCTGGGATTCACCCGGACACCGACGGTCGAGCCCGGCGCCGCCCGGCCCACACGCTCCAGCTGTGAGAGCAGATCGACGTTCAGGTGGACCCCCGCGGCCGCGATCCGTTCCAGATCACGCCCGCTCACTTTCGTCCCTGTGTAGCTGATCTCCCTGGGCTCCCAGCCGTGGTGCATCGCCCAGCCGATCTCGCCCGGCGAACACACGTCCACCCCGACGAACGGTGCCTGCGCGCGGACGAAGGCGAGCAGCGCCGGCTCGCGCTGTGCCTTCAACGCGAGACGGACGATGGGATCGAGCCCGGCCGCCGCTATCGCCTCGCGGAGCGCGACGGCCTGCTCGGCCACGCGGGGCAGGTCATAGACGTAGACGGGCGTGCCGTGCTCACGGGCGACGGCCTCCGCGTCACGACCGGCGATCTCGAGCCTGCCGTCGCGGACGTCGAGACCGGGCCGGAGCCACCACGTTCGAACGGATGTCGACATGCTGGAAGGCTACCGGTCCCCGGAGCCTGCGACCCCGCCGATGTGACTCCCGGTTAGACGGCTCCCGACGCCTCGGGCGAGTTGTCTCGGCCGATCATCATGATGGTCGCGATCACCGCGACCACACCACCGACCATAGAGAGGAAGATCCCGCCCGACAGTCCGGTATTGATCTGCACCCTCGTGCCTGGTGTCGCGGCGATGAGCGGCGACGGCCCGACGACGGTCCCGGCTCGGAACATCCCGACGATGGTCATCCCGAGTAGGAAGATCGCGGATATGCCCATAAGGGATCCGGTGAGTCTCCTGATGCCCGGGTCATCCATCAATAGATACGCTCCGCCGAACGCGAACGCCCCGATACCGGCCACAAGCGCTGCGACGCCGCTCCAATCCTCTAAGCCGCGGATCTCCTGAGTGAGGATGCCGCCCGATACCGCCCACGAGTAGTACCACCAGCCGAGGTAGATCCCGATGAAACCGAGCAATCCGCCGACGCTTGCGAGCACACCTACATAGTCGATCTTGTCCTGGCGCATGGATCCCCTCCTGGAATGAGAGCGGGTTGATCGCTCGATTGTGGGTGCGCGGCAAGACCGGTGCAAGAACCCGACCCTGGTCGCTACGGGTTCGGGCGGAAGGGATCGAGTGGAGGTGAGGGGACTTGAACCCCTGACCCCTGCGTTGCGAACGCAGTGCTCTACCGGGCTGAGCTACACCCCCATCGGAACGGACGTCAGGGTAACAGCCGTACGTGCGGTCAGATCGCGG
>JAXDJY010000041.1:0-8197 GCA_034667445.1 Actinomycetota bacterium
GTCCTCCAAGTACCCGAAAACCGGTACATGAGGTCCGAAACAAGATTGCCCGGCACGCACCTTCCACAGCTGGATACTGCGCCGAGAAGCAACACCCAGCCTCCGGGCGTCCCAACTCGGCTCAAACGAGCGCTTGCGGGGCGGGGCTCGAGGATCGTTGCCGCCGCCCTCTCGCTACTGCTGCTCGCCGGAACGGGCCTCGTGATCCGAGCGGAGCAGATCAAGAGTCGGAACGAGATCATCACCCGCTTCGACCTCCGTGCGGACATCGGGGCGAGGTTCCTCGAAAGTTACGTCGCTGAGTTGGCGACGCAAACCGCGTCCGTGGCCACCCAACGCCTGGCTGGTCACTCCCCATCCGTGCAGACGTTCACGGACATGACGTCGACGCTCGGGTTCAACGCGGCCGTGCTCACGGACGCGACAGGTCATGTCCTCAGGGTGATTCCTGATAGCCCCTCGCTGATCGGCACCGATCTCAGCGCCCAATACCCGCCCCTCCACCAAGCTATCGCGACCGGGCGAGTCACCCTGACAGGTGTCGTACCCGCCGGCCCCACGCTGGGCCCGGTGGTCGGCCTGCTCATCCCGTTCACGTCGACCCAGGGCATACGGATCTACAACGGCGCCCTATCGGTGTCGACGGCGAGTGCCGGGTCCGGCTATCTCAGGACGCTCTCGACCATCAAGGGGGCGACGGTGTGGCTGATCGACAGCACGGGGCAGACCATCGCCAGCAGTTCATCGCTCACGCAGACGGCCGATCTGATGAAGCGAGAAGATCCTGCACTCGTGGCGGCCATCGGTACATCGCCTGAGGGTACGTACCAGCACGGATCCGCAGGCTCCTCGCGGTTCGCTGTGGTAGCAGTGGCGGGGACGCCATGGCGACTGGTGGTGGCCGCGCCCGAATCCCAAGTGTTCCTCGCCATCGGAGGGTTCAGTGCGGTCGTGCCATGGCTCGTCTTCGCCGGACTGGTCCTGGCGGCCGGAGCGGTTGCCCTCTTGCAGATCAAGCTCACCAAGGCGCGGGCCAGGCAGTTGGACCACGCCGGACTACTCTCGCTCACGGACCCGATGACCGGGTTGTATAACCGGCGCGGGTATGAGGTACTCGCCACGCAGCTGCTGAAGGACGCGGCTCGAGAAGGTCGTTCGGCGATGCTGATGTTCCTGGATATCAACGGACTCAAGACCATCAACGACACGTTGGGACATGCCGTAGGTGACGACGCCATCGTCGCGGCCGCCAGATTGCTGCGTTCTACCTTCCGCGATGCCGACGTGATCGCGCGGTTGGGTGGGGACGAGTTCTGTGCGCTCGGCGTCCTTCCCGGACCACCCAAGGATGGCTCACCGCAGCTCGACCGGCTGCACGATGCCGTGGCGTTCTACAACACGCGGGAGGGTGCTCCCTTCCACCTCAGTCTGAGCGGAGGGCTCGCGATCTGGAGCCCGGACGCGCCCAAGACCCTGGAGGCGCTCGAAGCCGAGGCCGATCAGCGCATGTACGCCGACAAGCAGGCGGAGCGTCTGAAGGCGGTCTAGGTCAGTGAGGGAAGCGCTGGTGGTCCTTCGGGACCACCGTGGTTCCCACAGCCTTCATCGTGAGGATCGGCTCGTCCAAGAACTCGGCCGCGCTCTCGCTGATGTCGGTGCGGGCGGCGCCGATCTTGTGGATCTCGAACTCACACGTGCGGCTGGAGTTGCCGGTGCGAACGATCTTCCCCCGCGCCTCGATCCAGTCGCCGGCGTAGAGCGGTGCCAGGAACTCCACGGACTCGTACGCGCGGAACAACCCTTCGTCGCCGTCGTACCGCATGGCCAGTTCGGTGATGAGGTCGCCGACGATCTTCAACTGGGTGGCGCCGGCCACGAGGTTGCCGCCGTAGTGCGCGTCCTCTTGCCCGAGGCGGAGCCGGATGAGAGACGTGGGAAGGTCGGACATGGAACTCCTCCTGGTGGGGCGGGTCGGGGCCGGCGGCGCTAGCCGGCCGGCGGGGTTGGCGCGGCGACGACCTTGCCGAAGCGCACGCCCCTCGCGGGTACGCGCACCTCGGTACCGTCCTTCTTCCGCACGAAGTACGTGGCAGCGGCCTCGTCCCACCGCTCGAGCACACCGACCGCTTCGCTGATGTAGCCGTTCGGCAACTCGAACTGGAACGTGACGCGCTTGCCGAGATCGCTCGGCGTGACGAGGTTCTGGCTCTTCATGGCGCGGCCAGCCTATCGGACGCCGGTGCGCGCCGGCCCTTCCGCGGGCGCGACGGGGATCCGAAGCACGGACTCCGCCGCCAGGTGGAAGAGCGCCTCCCGTCCGGACATGTGCTCGAACCAGCCGCGATGATCCCACTGTTCACCGCTCAGGTCATCGCCCGCGTAGAGGAGCGACCCGAACTCCACGGACCGGAACGATGCAAGGGCGAAGAACGCCGCCGCCTCCATCTCCACCGTGAGGCACCCCTCGCGCACGCGGCGCTCGATCTTCGTCCGTGTCTCCCGGTAGAGGGCGTCCGTGGTCCACGTGGCGCCGGTCACGTGTAGCACCTCGCGGGCCTCCAGCGTTTCGATGATCGCCGCGAGGGCGTTGGGTGACGGCGCGACGGTTCTGGATGCGCGCAGGTAGTGGTAGCTCGTCCCCTCGTCACGGACGGCGGCAGTCGGCACCACCACGTGCCCGAGTGCAACATCCGGCACCAGGACACCGGCCCCACCGCACGCGACGAACGCCCGAACGCCACGCGCGATCAGTTCCTCGGTGAACCCAACGGCGAGCGGCGCTCCCACCCCTGGGTGCACCAGCGCGAGCCGCTCGCCGCGGTAGTCGAGTTCGTAGATGGGGACCAGGCCGATCTCGGAGCGCACCTCGTCGATCTCCCGTCCGCCGAACTCCTCGACAACCTTCGCGATCACGTCTTGGAAGAAGCAGAGGACGGCGCGCGGCGGGATGTCGGTCGGGTCGATGTGCTCGCTCGGCTCGATAACCGCGGTCGGTGCCGGGTCGAACTCCAAGATCGGGGCGTCGTCGGGTCCCGGCACGTTGTCTACCGCAACCGGGTGATGGTGCCGGGCGGTGGTTCGGGGTACGCCTCGGGGTGGACGGCCCAGGCCAAGATCTCCAGCCCGTCGACCAGCCGCGGCCCGGGCCGGGAGAAGAACGAGGTGGCGTCAACGGCGAAGACGTTGCCGTTGCGTGCGGCGGGGGAGTCCGCGAACTCGGCTTGGTGCAGGAACGACTGCGCCTCCTCCTCCGCCTCGTCGAGGTAGTAGCCACACGGCATGAAGACGACGACCTCGGGCGCCGCGTCGCGGACCTCGTGCCACGCGATCTCGAGCGACGGCTTCTCGGGTTCGTTCAAGAGGTTGACGCCCCCGGCTAGGTTCACCATCTCGGGGATCCAGTGTCCGGCGACGAACGGGGGTTCGGACCAGTCGAGGCAGAACGCCGTGACCGCTGGGAGCCGGGCGGCGATCTCCTTGACGCGGGCGACCCTGGCCCGGAGGATCGCGGTGAGCTCGGCAGCCCTGTCCTGCTTGTCGACAAGTGCTCCTACGGTCTCGATCTGGGTGATCACGTCATCCAAGGATGTGGGGTCGAGGGAGAGGACCTTCGCCTGGGTCGTGCCGAGTTCCTCCAACGCCTGTTCCACGTGGCCCGCGGGGACCGCGCACACCCGGCAGAGATCCTGCGTGATGATCAGGTCCGGCTGTTCCCGCCGGAGGAGGTCCTTGTCCAGGATGTAGAGCGGCTCCTCGGCGCCCATACGCTCACGAACCGCTCGGTCGATCTCGCGGGCAGAGAGGGGTCGCGGCCCCTGACCTATCGCGCTCCGGCTGATGACGGGCTTGGTCACCGCATCCGCGGGGAAGTCGCACTCATCCGTGACCCCGATCAGGTCGTCGCCGAGTCCGAGCGCGTAGACGATCTCGGTGGCCGACGGAAGGAGGGATGCGATCTTCATCCGGCCAAGTCTCGCAGGCCGTCGGCCGACTGCAACAGGGCCACGAGGGCGGTGAGCGCCGCACCGGCGGCAGCACCGTCCAGCACCCGGTGATCGAAGGTGAGGCTGAGCGTGCAGGCCGGGCGCGGCCGGACCTCTCCGTCCACAACCAGGGCGCGCGGAGCGATCACGCCGAGCCCGACCGTCACAGAAGTACCCGGAGAAAGCAGAGGGGTTCCTGCCTCGCTCCCATATGACCCCATGTTCGTGATCGCGATTGTCGCTCCCGCCAGGTCGGCCGGCTGGAGATGCCCGTCGCGCGCGACATGGGCCAACCGGCGGAGTTCGGCGGTGAGTTCGATCAGGTTCCAGGAGGGCACATCGCGCACCACGGGCACCACGAGGCCTCGCACGGTGTCCACCGCGAAGCCCACGTCGATGTTCGTCCGTGCCTGCACGCCGTCTGGCGACCACGACGCGGTGATGGCCGGGTGCGCCTCCGCGACGCGGGCGAGCGCGGCCAGCACCACGGGGAACGGCGATGACGCGACGCCCTTGCGGAACGCTTCCAGCGCCGAGCAGTCAACGGTTCGGAACGTCGTGACCGACGGGATCGCCGCCTGCGCCGTCAAGATCCGCGCCAGACCCGTGCGGGGAGGGGCAGGGGCGCCGGCTCTCGCGCCGGCAGCGCGAGCGACGTCCTCAGCGAGGATGCGCCCACCCGGCCCGGACCCCGTGAGCCCCGACAGGTCAACGCCGAGCGACGCGGCCAGTTTCCGAACGGGCGGCGTCGCTTTCGCCACCACCGATCTCCCCGGGACAACCGGTTCGTCGCGGTTCCTTGGCGGGCCCGCCGTTGCGGTGGAAGTGGCGGCGGGGTCGAGTGACGCGCTCTCCTCCGGGGCGGTTTCGGCGGTGTCCGAGAACGTCACCAGCGGCGCGCCGACGGCGACCGTTCCTCCACCCGTCGCGTGCAGTCGAACGACGACACCGGCGAAGGGCGAGGGCACCTCCACCGTCGCTTTGGCCGTCTCGATCTCCACCAGTGGTTCATTGAGTTCGACTCGCTGACCTTCGCGGACCAGCCAGGAGACGATCTCCCCTTCGACCAGGCCCTCGCCGAGATCGGGCATGACGAAGATGCGTTCGGCCATCAGTAGCGCACCGCCGCGAGGGCCGCCGCGCAGATACGGTCCACCGACGGGCGATAGGCCGCTTCCAGCGAGGCCGGCGGGTACGGGACGTCGTATCCGGTTACGCGCCCCACGGGGGCCTCGAGATGATCGAACGCCAGCTCCATGATCCGGGCCGCCACCTCGGCGGCCATGCCGAGCGTTCGCGGCGCCTCGTGCACCACCACCACGCGCCCGGTCTCGACCGCTGATCGCACGAGAAGGTCGTCGTCCAGCGGAGCCAACGAGCGCAGATCCACGACGCGGGCATCCACTCCGTCTTCGACGAGCGCGCTTGCCGCGTCCAGGCACGTCTGGACCATCGCGCCGTAGCTCACGATCGCGACGTCGTCTCCTGCCCGAAGCACGCGGCCGACACCGATCCCCGCCTCGTCGAGCCCGACGATGCCCGTCTCCTTCGCCCAGTAGCGTGCCTTCGGTTCGAGCACGACCACGGGATCCGGATCGGCGATGGCGCGGCGCAGGAGCGTGTACCCGTCCAGCGGGGACGACGGCACGACGACCTTGAGTCCCGCCGTGTGGACGTAATACGTCTCAGGACTCTCGCCGTGATGCTCCTTCCCGCGGATCCCCCCGAACGCGGGGATCCGGATGGTGATGGGCATGTCGACGCGCCCGCGGACGCGTTCGCGCATCTTCGCCACGTGATCGATCACCTGCTCCAGCGCCGGATAGCTGAACGCATCGAACTGGAACTCGATCACACTCCGCCATCCGGCGAACGCGAGCCCGACGGCGGTCCCCGCGATCGCCGCCTCGCTGATCGGGGTATCGAACACCCGCGTCGCGCCGAACGCACTCTGCAACCCGTCGGTCACCCGGAACACCCCGCCCGAACGCCCGACATCCTCGCCGAACACGACGAGCCGGGGATCCTCGGCCAGCGCGTCATGCAACGCCTGGTTGAGCGCCCCCGAGAGCGTCCACTCGCGCTCTTCGGTGCCCGTGACCTCATCCACCGAGCGCCTCGCGCCGCATCCGTTGGAACCCTTCAGAAGGCGCCGCGAAGGTCCAGTCGAACATCCACTCCACGGGCGGCGCCGGCGTCGCGATCACCCCCGCACGCACCTCCATCGCGAACGTATCCGCCTCGACCTCGCAGCCGACGACGAAGTCCTGGTCGGCGTGCCCGGCACCGATGAGCCAGGTTCGGTAGCGCGAGATGGGGTCGAGCGACCGAGCGGCCTCCACCTCCGCGTCGGCCCGGTAGCGTCCGGCATCGTCCGCCGTCGAGTGGGCGCCGATCCGATAGGTGAGCGCTTCGATCAAGGTGGGGCCGTCGCCCCGGCGCGCTCGTTCGACCGCATCTCGCGTCACGGCGTACACCGCCAAGATGTCGTTGCCGTCGACCCGGACACCGGGGAACCCGTATCCCTGCGCCCGGCTCCAGATCTCACCGGCCGTCTGCCCGCCAGTGGGCAGGCTGATCGCCCAGCCGTTGTTCTGACAGAAGAGCACCAACGGGACACCGAACACCCCAGCCATATTCGCCGCTTCGTGGAAGTCACCCTCGCTGGTCGAACCGTCGCCGAAGTAGGCGAGCGTGCAAGCCTCCAGTCCATCCAATTGCTGTCCGACCGCGTGACCCAACGCGTGGGGGATCTGTGTGGCGATGGGGATGCAGATGGGGCCGAACCGCGTGGCTCGCGGGTCGTAGGGACCGCCGTGCCAGGTTCCCCGGTGATACTGGAGGTACTGGACCGCGTCCACGCCACGAACGAGCGCCGCCGCAAGCTCGCGGAACGTGGGGAAGACGAAATCATCGGCGCCGAGGGCGAGGGCGGACCCGATCTGCGCTGCCTCCTGCCCTTCGAACCCCGGATAGACGGTGAGTTCACCCTGGCGCTGGAGCGCGATGCATTCGCGGTCCAGGCGCCGGGCGATGATCATCCGCCGGAGCATGTCGCGGAGCGCCTCGGAGTTCAGCCCGACGTCGGTGTCCCCGGCCTCGGAACCGTCCGGCGAGATCAGGCGCACGGGACGCGCTCCGGCCCAGTGGGCCGGTTCATGGGGATCTGCGGGAACCGACACATCAACCCCTTCGCCGGAAACGCCGAGAGCATAGGGGATGCGATCGAACGCTAGACTCGCGGGCATGGTCCCCTCCGCCTATCTGCGGGTCTTCCAGCCGTTGGAGGCCTTCAGTGCTGCCGAGCAGGCTCGATGGGAGCGCTACGTTGTGGCCAACGAGGGGCCCGACCGCTGGCGTCCCCGCTACCACGACCGGCGGACCACGGGCGCGGTGGGCATGCTCGCTCCCGCAGAAGGCGAACATGCCGAGTTACGGTCGGTCGACGGCAGGCTGTTCGTGAGCCCGTGGCGGATGCGCCTGCGGGTGCTCGGCGCGATGCTGTCCTTCCGCGAAACGAAACCGATCGACCTCTGGGAGCAGTTCGTTCCGAAGGCCGATGCCAAGAAGGCGGCCCGCGATCTCGCCCGGGTCCGGCGCAAGGACGCGAGCGCGGTGCCGTTCTGCCACCAGAGTCCCTGGCACGTGCCGATCCGCTGGTTCGTGTTCTTCAAGGACGAGGATCGCCGCCAGGGGCATGACGACGAAGACCGGGGCCGGCTCACCTACACGACATCTGTCCGACGGGCGATGCGGCGCGCAGAGAACGCCATCCCGACGCTCCAGCGCTCCGAGCTCGGTCCCATCAGCGAGTTGATCGTCGACCTCCACCAGTGGATGGCGCTGTTCGATCCTGGTTCGCTGCTGGAGCTGGACTACGGTGACCTCGCGGGCCTCATGACCCCGGACGAACTGGACGAAGACCACTCCGCCCGTGACATCCATGCCGCCCTCGAGGCGCTGGACCGCCATGAGTACCTTCGTTCGGCGGATATCTATCAAGGCGTGCTCGGCCACTGGGCCGCCGTCCGCTCGCTCGAAGCTACGAACTGAAACGGCCGCCCCCGAAAGGACGGCCGTTCATTCACGTTCTCGCTGGTGGCCAGGGGCAGAATCGAACTGCCGACACCGCGGTTTTCAGCCGCGTGCTCTACCAACTGAGCTACCTGGCCTGGCTGGAAGGAACGCGTTGCAGTGTAGCGAGCGGACGTGGG
>JAXDJY010000042.1:0-3556 GCA_034667445.1 Actinomycetota bacterium
GCGACACGCGTGTCACCGTCGCACTCGGCGGGGACGACGACGTCTACTTCAGCCGGATGAAGTGCGCAGGCAAGTACTACTCCGACATCTACAAGGTTGCATCCGCCAACACGGCGAGCCCCATCGCAAGCCGCGTTGGCACGGGCCCGCGGATCGCCACGGGCACGGCCGGGTCGAAGCACGCCTGGCGCCTCGCGGCTCCGGGTTCGTACCCGACGCGCTGAGCGACGGGTAGTTCCCGGGTCTGGGGGTGTCTGACAAGATGCCCGACATGCGAGCCGTTGACACTGATGGACGGCATGACCTCCCCCCGTTCGCGCGGCTCGATTTCCTCTACACCCCGAGCCGCGACGTAGCAGGAGACATGGCGTTCTTTGAGGGTGTTCTCGGCGGGCGCGTCGTGTTCGCTGTGGAGGGTATGGGCACCCGCGTCGCGGCTGTAGAGCTTGCTGAGGGGCCGCCGTTGTTGCTTCTCACGGACCACGTAGAGGGTGACCGAACGATCCTCGTATATCGCGTCGATGATCTGGAAGGGGCAATGGCGCGGCAGGAAGAGGCCGGTTGGACCCGCGAGGCGACCTTCGAGATCCCGAACGGTCCGATCTGTTCATTCAGCACACCCGGAGGTCATCGCATCGCGCTGTACGAACTGACCCGGCCAGAAGCGGCGAATCATTTCAACGGACGGCGAGACTTCTAACATCATGTTCACCATCGACGATCGTGACCAGGTGCGCGACCGGGTCCTGGAGCTTGCGTCATCGGACCAACGGGTTGTGGGCGGAGCCGTCCTCGGCTCGCTCGCCTACGGCGAAGGTGATGAATGGTCGGACCTCGATCTCATGTTCGCTGTGGTGGACGGTGTTCCGGCTACCGAGGTACTCGAGGCCTGGAGCGCGACACTGGTCGATGAACTCGATGCCACCGCGTTGTTTGACCTTCCAAGTGGCCCCATCATCTATCGCGTATTCCTGTTCCCGAACTCTCTGGAGCTGGATCTCTCCTTTAGTCCTGCAGCCGAGTTCGGTGCGGGAGGGCCGAAGTTCCGGCTCCTGTTCGGAGAAGCTGTTGACCTGTCCGACGGCCCGCCTACCTCTGCAGACGAACTGTTCGGCTACGCCGTTCACCATGCGTTGCACGCCCGGGCGTGCATAGAGCGCGGCAGGAACTGGCAGGCGGAGTATTGGATAAGCGCGGTGCGCGATCACGCGCTCACCCTCGCGTGCCTAGCCCGAGGACTCGAAGGCACCTACGGCCGAGACTTCGATCGACTGCCTGCCGACGTGCTGGCACCGGCTGAAGATGCGCTCGCCCGATCACTCGAGCCAGGTGAACTTCGCCGCGCGCTCGTGAGCGCCATCGCCGCACTCTTGCACGAGTCGATCGAGGTGGGACAGATGGCCGGGAAACTGGAAAGCCAGCTGCGTGAACTCGTCTGAGAGTTACCCGCCCAGAGTGCTGAGCTCGTAGACAGTGATCGGGCGGCTGATCCCCTTGAGGCTGACCTCGTCGATGACCACCCCGCGGGCGAGCTCGTCGACGCTCTTCATCGTTCGCTCAGTGACCAGGATCTGCCCCGGATCTGCGCGGTCGGCCAACCGCGAGGCGAGATTCACCTCGTTCCCCAGCACCGTGTAGTCGCTCCGGGCGGCCGAACCGATGTCACCGACCGTCACCCATCCGGTGGCGATGCCGATGCCGATCTCGAACGCGTCGTGGTACTTGCGGAGCCAGGTCTCGCGTAGCTCGGTCATCCGTTCGCGCATCTCGAAGGCCATGCGAACGGCGCGCTCGGCGTGGTCGTGCTGATGCACGGGATCGCCGAAGAAGACCATCACCGCGTCCCCGACGTACTTGTCCAGCGTCCCGCCGTGCTTGAAGACGATCTCGGTCATCTCCGTGAGGTAGTCGTTGAGTTCGGCCACCAGCTCCTCAGGCTCCATCCGCTCGGCGGCCGCCGTGAAGCCACGGACGTCGGAGAAGAAGATGGTGAGGAACTTCCGGCTCGATCCCAGGTGGATGTCCTGCTCGCCGGCGATGATCGAGTCGGCCAGACCGGGGGAGAGATAGCGCTTGAGCCGCGAGGCGCGCTCCAACTCCGACACCTTGGCGTCCACCGTCTCCTGGAGGTTGGCGTTCAACGATTCGAGGTCGCTGTAGACGGTGGCGAGTTGGGCGGACGTCCGGTTGAGGTTCGTGGTCAGGTTACCGAACTCATCGCGGTTCGGGACTTCGACCCGCGTCCCGAAGTTGCCGCCGGCGATGGCCGCGAGCGCCTGATCGACCTTGCGAACCGGCCGGATCAACGACCAGGAGAGGACCGCCCCAAGCAGGAGCGCTCCGAAGATGCTGACCGCAGAGAACGACGCGACCGCGAACGTAAGGAACCGGCGATCGGATTTGAACGCGGCGGTCTCAGCCTGGACGCGATGCTCCGAGTCATCGATGAGCCCGTTGAGTGAAGCTTCTAGCTTGTGAGAGATCAGGTGCTCTTGCGAGAGGTGGAGGTTGAGAGCTTGAGTAATTTTTCCGGCATCGAAGAGCGCCGTCACTTCCGCGCTCGACGCATCGAAGAGTGTGTTCGTCGCATCAAGGCCCGCGAAGAAGGCCGTCCGATCAGGCTCGGGGTACGCCCGTATCTCGCCCAGGTAGGTCGCGAAATCCGCTTTTGCACTCGTGATCTTCTGGGGCCATTCGGGATCGTCGGTCTGGAGCAGCGACATGGCGCGGTAGTGCATCTGGGCAGTGACCTTGTAGATCATCTCCCGGGCCAGGTCGGTTTGTTCGTTGAGGGCGGTCAGTCTGTCGACCTGGCTGTTCACGCGATCCAGTACCACCACGCTTAGGACCCCCATCGCCAGCAGGAGCACGGCGATGGTGAGGAACGCCGCCAACAGCTTCGTGTGGACGGTCGCCCTGATGCGGGCGACCCGATCCACGAACGGACGCAGGAAGCCCGGGAGTGGACCGAGTTCTCGTTCGGCCTGGTGGGCGCTTCGTGGGCTACCCGGCGGCACACCGGTGGTCGACATCTGATCCCTCCCGATCACATGGCCACATCTAAGCGGCTCTCGCGACCGGGCGCCACCCCGGGGGGATCGAGTCCTCAGGTTCGAACGCTGTCGTCGATGAAGAGGTAGACCCTGAAGGTCTGCCCGTTCTCGACGAACGTGTCCTTGGTGGGCCTGGCGCAGACCCACCCGTTGCCGTTGAAGTCGGAAGCGTTGTCAGCCTGGTACGGCTCGGTCGCCACGTCCCATCTGCTGAAGGCAGAAGCCGGGTTCGGGCATGCACCTCCCGACCCCGCTGCCGCAGAGGTGGCTCCGAGGATCGTTCCACCTACCGCGATCATCGATACCACCGATGCCCCGGCCAAGACCTTTCGCATGCCCATCATTCCTACCTCCCGTCTTTCGGATGGGCCACCGTAGGGTCCTTGCAGCTGGACGGGCATCTGACATCTGTCATATCGTCCGCGGATGCAGATAACGCTCGATGGTGTCATCGGCTCGCTGCAGGGGTTGGAAAGATGCCGGACCGTGGACGAGTTCGCGGA
>JAXDJY010000043.1:0-4144 GCA_034667445.1 Actinomycetota bacterium
GCCGACCGGTCTGGCGTCCTGGGGCTCGGCGCAAGGGAACGCTCCTGAGCTCGCCAAGCGCCTCGCCGATCTGGCGGGGCTCGACTACCGGATCGTACTGACCGCCGCGGGCCACGGCTCGCTCAACCGGATCGGCGAGGTGATCGGTGAGATCGGAGCCCTCGAAACAGAGGAGGCGAGCCTGCGGAACGGGTTCGTGTTCGCCTCGGCCAAGCTCGCCGTGGCGAGCGAGGAGGATCTGTTCGGCTCCCGGCGCCATACGCGCATCGCGCCGCGTTTCACCAAGCGCCGCACCGACGGGGTCGGTGACGAACTCGAACCCGGGGACTTCGCCGTGCACCGTATCCACGGGGTCTCGCGATACACGGGCATCACCCACCGCGCGCTCGCCGGGAGCGAGCGCGACTACCTGATCTTGGAGTACGCCGAGGGCGACAAGCTCTACGTTCCCAGCGATCAGGTGGGCATGGTTGCCCGCTACGTGGGCGGCGACGCCCCGCGGCTGCACCGCATGGGCGGTACCGACTGGGCCCGCGCGACGGGCAAGGTCCGCAAGGCCGTTAAAGACATGGCCGGCGAACTCGTCCGTCTCTACAGCGTGCGGATGGCCGTGCCGGGACACGCGTTCGGGCCGGACACCCCGTGGCAGCACGAGCTTGAGGACGCGTTCCCCCACGAGGAGACCGGAGATCAGCTCACCGCCATCGACGACGTGAAACGCGATATGGAGTTGCCGAAGCCGATGGACCGGTTGGTCTGCGGTGACGTCGGCTTCGGGAAGACCGAGATCGCCGTCCGGGCCGCCTTCAAGGCGGTCATGGAAGGCAAGCAGGTCGCCGTTCTGGTGCCCACGACGCTCCTTGCCGAACAGCATTTCAATACCTTCAGCGAGCGGTACGCGCCGTTCCCTGTGAAGGTCGCGATGCTGTCGCGGTTCGTCGACGCGGGTGAACAGCAGAAGGTGCTGGCTGCGGCCGCCAACGGCACGGTTGACGTGGTGATCGGCACCCACCGGCTCATCTCAAGCGATGTGAAGTTCAAAGATCTCGGTTTGCTCGTCGTCGATGAGGAACAGCGGTTCGGGGTCGCGCACAAGGAGCGGCTGAAGAAGCTCCGCGCCCACGTGGACGTCCTTACGATGACCGCAACACCGATCCCCAGAACGTTGGAGATGGCGCTCACGGGGATCCGCGAGATGAGCACGATCGATACGCCACCCGAGGATCGCCAGCCGGTGCTCACCTACGTCGGGAACTACGACGAAGGCCTAGCCATCGGTGCGGTGAAACGTGAACTCCTCCGCGAGGGGCAGGTCTTCTGGGTTCACAACCGCGTGGCCACGATCGACCGCCAGGCGGCCTGGATCCACGAACAGCTCCCTGAGGCGCGCATCGCCGTCGCGCACGGCAAGATGGACGAGGACCAACTCGAGAAGCAGATGGTCCGGTTCTGGGAACGCGACGCGGACATCCTGGTGAGCACCACCATCATCGAGTCCGGTCTGGACGTTCCGAACGCGAACACCCTGATCGTGGACTCAGCACACCTCCTGGGGCTCGCCCAGATGTACCAACTCCGGGGGCGGGTGGGGCGCTCCACCGAGCGGGCGTTCGCCTATATGTTCTTCCCCGCCCAGCGCGAGATGACGCAGGAGGCGCACGAACGCCTCGCCTCGATCGCCAAGCACCAGGCGCTCGGCTCAGGCTTCCAGATCGCGCTCAGGGATCTGGAGATCCGCGGGGCGGGGAACATCCTCGGCGCGGAGCAGCACGGCCACATCGCGGCTATCGGCTTCGACGCCTACGCGCGGCTCCTGGCCGAGTCCGTCGCCGAGCTCAAAGGCGAGGAGCTGCCCGTCGAGAAGGAGCTGAGGATCGACCTGCCCGTCAAGGCGTTCATCCCGCCGGGCTGGGTGGCCCAGGAGTCGCTCCGCCTGGAGCTCTACCGCCGGATCGGGCTGGCCGGCGACCATGACGCACTGACCGCGATCCACGACGAGACGGTCGACCGCTACGGCGCGCTGCCGGTTGAAGTGGAGACGTTGTTCGCGATCGGCTCGCTCCGCGTGACGTGCGCTCGCCTGGGGATCGAGGAGGTGCTCACCTACAAAGATCAGGTCAGGCTTTCGCCCGTCACGATCTCAGATGCACTCTTGCCCGACCTGGAGGAGCGTGTCTGGAAGGCCAGTTACCACGAGGCGAAGCGAACCCTCAACCTCGTGCCCGAGCGCGCATTCGGTGCAGATCTGGCGCGGGCCGTCGAGCAGATGCTGCTCACCGCAGTAGAGGATGCCTGAAACCGTCCTCTTACCGAGCGGCTAGTACAGTGAGGCATCGTGAAAAATCTTCCTCGTCTCTACATCCCTGCCCTGATCCTTGCCGTCTCGGCGGCCGCGTGCTCGAGCACCAGCGATTCGGCCCAAGATCCGGCCAACGCTGCGAAGGTGGGGACCACCGTCATCACGACGGCCCAGCTCACCCACGAGGTGAGCATCTTCAAGTTCATCGCGGCCATCAATGGCTCGCAATGTGGGGCCGCGGCGCCTCCCGCAGCCGGCGCACCGCCCGCGGTGTTCAACGCAGCTAGCTGCAACCGTCAGGCCCTCCAATATCTCATCCAGGGCGTCTACGTGAACAAGTACGCAGCCACGAACAAGATCGTCGCCCCTGCCGCCGATGTGACGAAGGCCGTGTCCGGGTTGGACACGCAGCTCGGGGCCACCGCGATCGACGCCAAGCTCAAGGCGAACCACCTCACGCGTACCGACCTCACCGCGCTCGCGAAGGAGTTCGTTCTGTCGGGCAAGGTTCGCGATGCCATCGTCACGGCGGCTGTCCCCGACTCCCAGCTGCAGTCGATCTACACGCAGAACATCGCTGCGTTCACCAACGTCGACCTCGACCACATCTTGGTCAAGACGAAGGCGGAGGCGGACAAGATCTACTCGCAGGTGACGGCGCCCGGTTTCACGCAGAAGGACTTCGAGGCGCTCGCGACGAAGACCTCAATCGACCCGGGCGCGGCCACGAACCACGGCCACTATGCGCAAGCGGTGGGTGTGCTTCCCGGTGCCCAGAGCGGAGGGTTCGTGAAGC
Organism: Actinomycetota bacterium; assembly: GCA_034667445.1. Taxonomy (GTDB): domain Bacteria; phylum Actinomycetota; class UBA4738; order UBA4738; family HRBIN12; genus JANXVR01. The sequence goes on from JAXDJY010000043.1 coordinate 3,096, forward strand.
CGTTCGCCGACGCGGTGCTCGCACTCAAGCCGGGTGAAACATCTAAGCCCGTGCAGACAACGTTCGGCTGGCACGTCATCTTGTTGAACTCGAAGAGCGTGACCCCGTTCAGCCAGGCCAAGCCGCAACTCCTGCAAGCTGAGGGAGGAACCGCGTTCCAGGATTGGATCGTCGCGCAGAACAAGATCTCGCCCGTCACCGTCAACCCGAAGTACGGCAAATACGACCCCGCGCAAGGGGTCATTCCTGTGACCAGCACGGCACCCTCGACCGCCACGGCCCCTGCGTCGGCGAGCGCCGGCGCGCCGACGCCGGTGAGTTCTTCCGGGTCGTGACCGGGCGGGCCGCGGGTGACGTGCCCGGCCCGCCGGCACTCGACGCCCCCGTACCTTCGAGTGCGGGGGGCGATCGGCTCCTCGATCTGATCAAAGTGCAGGCGCTCCTGCGCGCACCAGGTGGGTGCCCCTGGGATCAGGAGCAGACGCATCGAAGCCTTGCCCGGCACCTCCTCGAGGAGACGCACGAGTTGCTCGAGGCCATCGATGCCGACGACGCCGACCGGATCCGTGACGAGCTGGGCGACGTCCTCCTCCAGGTCACTTTCCACGCCCAGATCTCTAAGGACGAGGGCGGATGGGATATCGACGACGTCGCAGACGGGCTGGTCAGGAAGCTCATCCACCGCCATCCGCACGTCTTCGGCGATACCGAGGTCTCCGGGTCCGACGAGGTCCTCGTCAACTGGGAGCGGCTCAAGGCGGAGGAAACCGGCGGGCGCACGGGCGTCGAACAGGACATACCGGTAACGCTGCCGGCGCTCGCCCGCGCGGGCAAGGTGCAGCGCCGCGCGGCCGGTTGGGGGTTCGCGTTCCGTTCGCGCCAGGAGGCGCTTGCGAAACTCCGGGAAGAGGTCGCTGAACTCGCCGAGGCTTCCGACCCCGAGCAACGTGAGTCCGAACTCGGCGATGTGCTGTTCGCCGCGGTCGCGGTGGGACGGGCCGACGGCGCGGATGCCGAGACGGCCCTGCGCCGAACCATCCGGTCATTCT
>JAXDJY010000044.1:0-3957 GCA_034667445.1 Actinomycetota bacterium
ACGCGGACACCGACGACTATCCTCCCGGGATGGTCAGACGTGCCCGCCCGGTGATCCTCGCACTTGGTGTGCTCGCGTTCGCAGCCTGCTCCTCGAACTCGTCGGCGCCCGATCACCCCCTGAGCCCGAGCGCGCGGCGGAAGGTGCGGACCGAGCTCACGATCAGACCTGCGGGGTTCCCGCTGCCCTCGGCGTTGCAAAGGGAGGTCGCGCTCGAGCTCGACGGAGCGGTGTATCTGGTCGGCGGGCTGAACAACGCATCCACCACGCTCGCCGACGTCGTGCGGCTGGACCCGGACACCGGTGCGACCACCCCGGTCGGAACGCTCGCCGCTCCAGTCCACGACGCCGCGGGCGCGGTCATCGGCGGCAAGCTCATCATCTTCGCTGGCGGCCAGGGCGTCGGCACAACCACGGTCCAATCGTTCGATCCAGCGACGGGTGCGAGCGCCGTCATCGGCCATCTCCCGGTCGCGTTGTCCGACCTGTCGAGCGCCGTTGTCGACGGCACCGTGTACCTCGTCGGGGGCTACGACGGACACCTCCCGCGCAAGGAGATCTACGCGACGACGAACGGCCACAGCTTCACCAAAGTCGCGGACCTGCCGACCGGGCTCCGCTATCCGGCGGTGACAGTGGTCGGCAGCAGCGTGATCATCGCAGGAGGCGTGTCCGCGAATGGTCCGACGAACGTCGTGTATGCGTTCGACCCCGCGGCGGCAACCGTGCGGCCGATCGCCCATCTCGCCGCGGCGATCGGGCACGCGGCCGCGTTCACGCTTGGTTCCAAGGCATATGTAGTCGGAGGGCTGAACGCGGCGGACTCCGCGGTGACCTCGGTCACGGTGATCGACCCCGCGACGGGTATCAGCCACCGGCTCCCGCCGCTCGGCCAACCCGTGACCGATGCGGGGGTCGTCTCAGTGGGTGACCGGGTCTTCATCATCGGAGGCGCCCGCGCGATCAGCATCTCGACGTCCGTCCCCGCCGTGCTCGCAGCGACCACACGCCGAGCCCCGATCGGCTCGCCCTCGCCGTAACCGACGGAAACGAAGGGGCCCGCGATCGCTCGCAGGCCCCTTCGGTGTTCCCCCCGTGCGGAGGTGCGTTACTCCTGGCCGTCGAACTGGTGGTCCACGTTGCCCGCCGGGTCGGCGTGGCCGCCGGGTCCATCTGACGGGCCGTTCTCACCCGAGGACTCACCGGAGTTCTCTCCGGTCGCCTCACTCGTCTGTCCAGCGGTGTCGGGCGTGGTCTGGTCTCCCTGCTGGACGTTGTCGGTGTCGGGGCCCGTGGTGGTCTCCGACGTGGTGGCCGGCTTCGTCGGGGCCGTCTTGTTCGACGCGAGTGCCGCGCCGCCCACGGAGCCGACGAGCACGAGCACCGCGCTTCCTGCGATCAGTGTCTTCTTGATGTTCATGATCTGTGTCACCTCCTTCGTTGGTCTTCCACCACGATGGCGGAACGGCCAGTAGAGGCTCGTGAGTCGCAGATGAAGGTTCACGAACGGCGCGGGAGCTCGAGCGTCACGCTCGCACCACCACCCTCGCGGTTGCTCGCACAGACGGAGCCGCCATGCGCGCCTGCGATCACGCGAACGATCGCCAGCCCAAGTCCGGCTCCCGGTGCGCTGCTCGCTCGATCCATGTCCCCGCGTGCGAAGGGTTCGAACGCCGTCGCCAGGAACCCCGGCTCGAACCCGGCTCCGGTGTCCTCGACGACGATCCGGGCGTGATCATCGTCGAGATCGTCCACGCGAACCTCGACGCACCCGTCCGCCGGGGTGTGCCGTAACGCGTTGTCGATGAGGTTGTCGACCGCTTGACGGACGCGGATCTCATCCACGATGGCCGTCACGGGAGGCGCGTCGGCAAGGAGACGGATACCGGCGGCGTTCGCGGCGAGCTCGTGCGCGGCGCAGGCCTCAGCCACGATCTCGTCCAACCGCACGCGCCGAAGCGCCAGGGGAACCCGGCCGCCGTCGGCGCGGGAGTAGAGCAAGAGGTCACTCGCAAGCGCCGCCAAACGGTCGACCTCAACGGACGCACTGCGAAGGGCCGCCTCGAGTTCCTCGGGGCTCCGCGCGCGCGCGAGGGAGAGGTCGACCTCCGCCTTGAGGTTCGTGAGCGGCGTTCGCAGTTCGTGGCTCGCGTCGTCGACGAACCGGCGCTCGTGGTCGAAGGAGGTCTGGAGCCGGGCGAGCATCTCGTTCAGCGTGCTGACGAGCCGAGCAAGCTCGTCTTGCGATAGCGGGACCGGCAGCCGCCGCCCGAGATCCGATACCGATACCGCTTCGGCTTCACGGCGAACCTGTTCGACGGGGCGGAGTGCCGCTCCCGCGATGAGCCACCCGAGGCCCGAAGCCGCGGCGAGGGCCAGCGGCCCGCCGATCAGCAGCACTGCGAGGAACCCCGAGAGCACGGATGCGGTCGGCGCGAGCGATGTCCCGACGACCACGAACGAGGCGTTGGCGCCGTCACCCGCGGGAGACGCCAGGAGACGGGCCGTCCCGGGCACCCCGGCGACGGTGCGGTCGAAGAACGTCGGTGCGTGCACCCCGTACAGCTCCGAACGGGTGAACAACGGCACCGCCACGGCCTGGCTCGAGTCGACGACCACCCCGGATGCGCGGATGACCTGAGCGAACGTTTCGACACCGTTCACCGACGTCCCCGTCTGGTCGCCGAAGTTGCCGCCGCCCAGATCGACGCCCGCAGCGATCACCCCGGATTGGGCCCGAAGCGCCGCGTCCGTGGTCCCGAGCAGTTCGGTTCGCAACCGCAGGTAGAGGAAAATGCCCACCACCAAAAGGAGCACGGCCATGCACACGGCGAACACGAGCGTCAGCCGGACCCGGAGCGGCAGGCGCGCGATCATCCTGCGTCCAGCCGGTAGCCCGCGCCTCGCACGGTCCGGATCGAGTTCGCCCCGAAGGGACGATCGATCTTCTCCCGGAGGTACTTCACGTATACGTCCACGACGTTGGAGCCGCCGTCGTAGGCGAAATCCCACACGTGCTCGATCAACCGCAGCCGCGTGAGGACCTCGCCGGGATGACGGAGGAAGAATTCGAGGAGCGCGTATTCCTTCGCCGTGAGCTCGATGGTGACCTCGCCTCGGCGAACCACCCGCGTCGATGGATCGAGCGTCAGATCGCCGACGGCGAGCACGGCCGGTCGCTCGGGCACACCCCGGCGGATGAGTGCGCGGAGCCGCGCCGTTAGTTCGGTGAAGGCGAACGGCTTGGTCAGGTAGTCGTCGGCGCCGAGGTCCAGACCGCGAACGCGATCGTGCACCGCGTCGAGCGCGGTGAGCATCAGGATCGGCGACCAGGTTCCGCCTTCGCGGATCCGCCGGCACACCTCGAACCCGTCGATGTCGGGCAGCCCGACGTCCAGGACGATAGCGTCGCTCGGGTACTCCCCCGCCATCCACACGGCGTCACCTCCCGAGGAGGCGACGTCGACGGCGTATCCCTCTTCCTCGAGCCCTCGCTTGAGGAGTGCAGCCGTCTTCGGAGCGTCTTCGACAACGAGCACCCGCACGCGACACCTCCCGTCCGGACCCTACGCGGCCCGGATGAGAGCCGGATGAGAGACAGGTCAGCGCTCGGGTGGCTTACAGCGGAACGTGACTGAGCACCATGATACGGGGTTCGGTCATCTCTTCCATCGCGAACCGGAGACCCTCGCGGCCGAATCCGGAGTCCTTGCTGCCACCGTAGGGCATCTGGTCGGCGCGGAAGGCACTCACGTCGTTGATGATGACGCCTCCCACCTCCAGCGTGCGATGCGCGAGGAATGCTCGGTTGATGTCGTTGGTGAACACGCCCGCCTGCAGGCCGTACTTCGAGTTGTTCACCTCGTCGAGCGCTTCCTCGAAGGTCTGATATGGCGAGACGGTCGCGACCGGGCCGAAGACCTCCTCGCAGCGGACCTTCATCTCGGGAGTCGTCTG
>JAXDJY010000045.1:0-8355 GCA_034667445.1 Actinomycetota bacterium
CTGGCGGCCTGGATGTCGTAGAACGCGCTCTTGATCGGGTCGGCCAACGCTGCCTCCTGTGCTGGGGTGGGAACCGGGTTATACCGCTTCGCTGAACCGTTGTTCAAGTCGGGGCCTACGGCCGCGCGATCTTCAAGAGGTCCCGGACGGAGCCCTCCGGGCCGCCGGAGACCCGGTCGGCCAGCGTGATGAACAACTGCGCCGTAACCAGGGCGTCGTCCAACGCGTCGTGGGGGTTCGCGACGGGGACCCCGAACCGTTCCGCCGTGGCGGTGAGTCCGTAGCCGAGCTGGGAACGGGTCGCCGGTGGGGCCCCGTCGGCCGAGATGGCCAGCGTCCGAACGTCGATGGTTCGCCGGCGCCAGCCGCGCCGGGTGCCCCCGAAGATCGACCGGAGGAAGTGCATCTCGACCTCCGCGTACCACACCAGGAGATAGCGCTGGTCGAGCGCTTCAAACAGTGGCTCCCGAACGTCGGCCATCTCCGGCGCCGTGGCCAGGTCCTGAGGCCGAAGTTCGTGGATGGTCTGTGAGCGCGGCGAGGGGGGCACCTCCGGGCGGATGAACCGTTCGACGGAGTTCGCGACCATGACGCGGCCCTCGAGCACCGGCACGACGCCGAAAGAGATCACCGCATCCTTCGACAGGTCCAGCCCCGTCGTCTCGAAATCGAGCGACGCGAAGGCCCCTTCGCGCCACGGGATCCGCGCGCGACCTGGAGCCCCAGGCAACTCCCCGACGGGGCTCATCGAGCCGGGGGATCCTCGATGCGGATGATCGACTCCTCCGTGACGATGGTCTGGACGCGGAGATCGAAATGTCCTGCCGGGAGCGGTTCGTCCAGGACCTGGAGCGCCAAGCAGACGCCGATGCGGACGGCGTGGGTCTTCGGGAAGAATCGGTCGTAGAAACCGCCGCCGTAGCCCACCCGGCGTCCCTGCAGGTCGAAGGCGACGGCCGGGGTGAATACCACGTTAACGTCCGCCGCTGGCACGACCTCCCCGTCAGCCGGCTCCAGCGCGCCGAACGGGGTCCCGCTCATCGGCTCGCCAGGGCGCCAGGTTCGGACCTGAAGATCGCCGTCGGCGATCCGCGGGAGTGCCACGACCTTTCCGGCACCGCCGAGCCGTTCGATGATCGGCATCGTCGGCAGCTCCGATCCGAAGCTCCAGAAGACCATCACCACCCGGGCCCGGGACACCTCGGGCAGATCCATGCACCGTGCGGCCACCGCGGCAGCCGCCGCTGCACGTTCGCTCGGGCTCGTCTCATCGCGGAGGGTCAGCACGCGCCGACGCACATCACGCTTGGCCTTCTTGAGTTCGGCGCTGCTCACGTGAGTTGGTCCAACGCGAGCATCGCTGCGCCGATCGCCCCGGCCTCGGCGCCGAGTGATGCCGCCACCACGGGCACCGTGGGTCGGTGTGCGGCCGCTTCGACCGCACCCTCGAACGCCACGCGGGCCGGCTCGAGGAGCAGGTCTCCCGCGGCCACCGCCCCCCCACCCACGGCCACGATCTCGGGGTCGAGGACGTTCACCAGTCCTGCGATGCCCTCCCCCAGACGTTTCCCCACCTCCGCCAGGATGCCGCGCGCCACAGGGTCCCCGGCGCGCGCACACTCGGTCACCAGCGGGCCCGTCACGCGAGCCGGGTCGCCCGCACATCGGCGCGCGATCATCGACTGCGGGTGTTGTCGCGCCGCCTCGCGACCCGCGCGCGTGACCGCGTGCCCGCTCGCCAACTGCTCCCAGCATCCATGGTTCCCGCAGCCACACAGCGGACCACCGGGTTCGACGATGATGTGACCGATCTCCGCCGCGAAGCCGTGCGCGCCGCGGAAGAGCGTGCCGTCCACGACGATGCCGCCTCCGATGCCCGTGCCCACTCCGACGAACAGCAGGTGCGAACACCCGCGTCCCACCCCTAGGCGGTATTCACCCCAGGCCGCAGCGTTGTTGTCGTTGTCGGCGACCGTCGGGATCCCGACGGCCCCCCACATGTGCTCGACCAGCGGGGCGTTCCGCCATGCAAGATTCGGGGCGAAGGTGAGCCGGCCCGTACCTGCCTCGACCAATCCGGCCGCGCCGATCCCGATGGCACGCACGTCGGGGGTAAGTACGGCCCTTGCCGCGCGGACGGTGGTGTCGAGCGTCGCCTGCATGTCCTCGGCCGGCGTGGGTAGCGACTCGCGCGCCAGCACCGCACCCGTGGCGGAGATGCGTACGGCGGCGGTCTTCGTTCCGCCGACGTCGACACCGACCGCCTGCGGTCCTTCGCTCACCCGATATCGATCTTCTCGAGCGATCCGTCATCCACGACGGCCGTTCGCTCGGTCGAGACGGACTCCAGCGCGGCCTTCGCCGCGAGGATGAACTCACGCCCGGCGTTCAGCAGGTGCTCGACGACCTCAGGGTTGACGGGCTGCAGGAGGGTCACGGCGGCGCAGATGGGACAGAGCGCAACCGGACAGCCTGCGGCCTGGTGCGTCGACGCCTCGGAAGCCCCCGATCCTTCACCACCCATGTCCGGCACCGCCGATACCTTGCTGTGTCCGGCCTTCTTCTTCGCAGATTCAGCCATCGCGTCTGCGCTCCTTCCGTGGCTTCTTCTCCTGCGCCCGCACTTCAGACTCTCCCGGCCGCGGTTCGCGCCCGAAGACGATCTCAAGGTGATCGCCGGCGAACGCTGCACCCCGAACCGTCATCCGCTTCAGCGTCTGTGGCAGCACCAGATTGCGCTTGTAGGAGCCCACCCGTACGAAGAGCTCCTCGCCTCGCCGGTGGATGTCCATGTCATCGCGACTCACGAAGGGAAGCCGCATCGAGAGGATGTAGCCGGTCCCCTTCTTGCGAACGCGGATGGGATCGTCCCGATAGAGGATGGCGGCGGCGTCGAGATCCCCGTAGACCTCATCACCCATCTCCTCCAGTAGCTGCACCCCGACCATCTCGCGATCGAACAGCCGGGCCTCCAAGATGGGTACGGGTTCGAACGACTCGTGGATGGTGGCCAGGTGCTCGGTCTGGATGTCCTTCCACTTACCGAAGTACGGGTCGGTAACGTCGGGAGGCAGGACGCGGTTCACGACGACGGCGTCCACGCGATAGCCGAACAGACCGAGGTAGGTGTAGGTGCGGCGGGCCTCGGAGATGACCATCTTCTCGGGGTTCACGACCAGACGAACGCTCGAGACCTTCTCGTCGGTGAGGATCTGCTTCACCGCGTCGAGGTTCCGATGCAGCCGCTCGATCGCTCCGAACACCTGATCGCCGGCGATCGGCAGCGTCGTCATCTTCGAGACGATCGGCCGGACGGCCTTCACGACCCGGCGCTCGACGGGGAAGATCCGTTCGATGTACCAGTTCATGACTTCAGGGAGGCTGAGCAGGCGCAGCGTTTCCGCTGTCGGAGCGCAATCAACGATGAGCGCATCGTAGGCGCCGGACTCGACGTGCGTCTTCACATCGATGAGCGCGAAGATCTCGTCCAAGCCCGGGATGACCGTGAGTTCCTCGGCCTGGATGGTCTCGGTCCCCGCCCAGTTCATCAGTTGGATGAAGTAGTCCTGGATCTCACGCCAGTTGCCCTCGAGGCGGTCCTGCGCGTCGATCTGTTGGGCCCAGAGGTTCGGGGTGATCTCCACCGGATCCGATCCGATCTCGATCTCGAACGAGTCGCCCAATGAATGCGCGGGGTCGGTGCTCATAACCAGCGTGCGACTGCCGGAGCGCGCGAACCGGACAGCGGTTGCCGCCGCCACCGTGGTCTTACCGACGCCGCCCTTCCCGGTGAACAACAACACGCGCATCGGGCCAGCTTACGGGAGTGTCGGAGATGCGGGAAGCGGCGTCAGCCCATCTCTACGCGGCGCTTCAGGCGCTCGAGGGCGTTCTCGATGACACGTTTGGCCCCCTCGGTTCGAAGGAAACCCGGGACCAGCACCCCGAGTTCGACGGCCAGGCGATAGACGACCTTCGTCCCGCCGTCGGGCAGCTCCGTCAAGAGGTACTCGCCGCGGATATCACGGATCGTGCCGCGCGCTTCCTTCGTCGTCCACGAGAGTCCGGTATCGCCTGCGGCGTAGATATAGGACAAGGTGTAGGCGGCCTTTCCCATCACCGGCACGTCCACCTCGAAGGCCACTTCCGTTGCACGTCCGCCCTCGCCGCGTTGACGAACCTCCACCTTCTGGACATCCGCCCATTCCGGGTAGGCCTCGTAGTTCTCGATAACCTCGATGACGTCTTCGAGCGGCGCCTCGATCAGGATCGACCCCTCCGCGTGTTCCACGAAGCGAATCCTAGCGTCTGGGCAGCGTCGCGGCGGTGATGGCGAGCAAACCTATCGAGAGGATCAGGAGCCCAACCGTGAGCCACAGCAACGTGCGCGACGACACTAACGGCGGACCCCCCACTGCGATGCGATAGGCCTCGGCCGCCGATCCCAGGTAGACGAGCAGCGTCGTCGACAGGTAGAGAAGCACCATGACGTCTTGCCCGCTCGAATGCACGCCGGAGAGGACCACGACGACCAGCAGGATGAGTGAGAGCGCGAACAGCGTCCCGCGAGCGACTCCATCGGCCCCCCGTCCGGCCTTCCGATGGCCGAGACCGGGGAAGATGAGCGATGCCTTGACGGCATCCATGGGTTCGATGTGGACGGGTTGCTCGTCGGCCTTCATCAGGGCGGAGAACGGGGTCCCACATCGGGCGCAGAAGTTCATCTCGATCTCGTTGTCGAGTTCGCACACTGGACACGGCCACGTGAGGTGGGGCTTCGCACCACCATCCTGCGGGGCGTCCGCGGGCTCGTTAGGCACTCCGGGCTCGGCAGCGGAAGGCTCGTGGGTGACCTTGAGCCCTATCTTGGCCGCGAGCTCGCCCCTCGGGACGCTCGCCGCCTTCAGCGGGGTGAAGCATTGTCCGCACCATTCGGCATCGGGCGTCACGAGCGCGCCACACGAGGGGCAGCGGATGTCGTCCTTCGGGCCCGGCGTCGGCGGGGAAGCCTCCATCGCGCAAGCGTACCCGGCCCCCGGCGTGAGGTGAACGACCGACACGGATCAGTTCGCGGCAGTCCGGACCCAGCCGGCGAGCCGAGCGGCGAGACTCGGCCAGGACAGCTCCCGCTCGACCCGGGTTCGCCCGGCGGTCCCCATCCGGTGCGCCAGAGCGGGGTCCGCCAGGAGATCGCCGATCGCCCTCGTCACCGCGTCGACGTCTGCCCCATCCACCAGGAGCCCCGTCTCACCGTCAACGAGTGCCTCTCGCGCGCCGCCGGAGTCTCCGGCGACCACCGGCTTCCCACACGCGGCTGCCTCGACGAATACGGCACCCCACCCTTCCACCTCCAGGCCCGCGAGCCGGGTCCGGCAGGGCATCGCGAAGACATCGCCGACCGCGTAGTAGCGGGGCAGATCTCCCTCGGACACCTCGCCCGCGAAGAACACAGAGCCGCGAGGAGCCGCGTCTGCCAGCCGTCGAAGGGTCTGCTCGTACGATCCACCTCCGACGATCAGGAGCGCAGCGTCGGGGATCCTTCGTTGGAGCCCAGCCATCGATCGGATCAGCACGTCCTGGCCCTTGCGCATCACGAGCCGGCTCACGCACACGACGAGCGGTCTGCCCCCGATGCCGTGGCGCTGCCGAAGATCGTCGGTTTCAAGGCCCGGGCGGAACCGGATAAGGTCGGCGCCCGGCGGTAGGACCGAAACGGGAACGCTGGCCGGCACCGCGGTCCGCACCGTCCGGGCAACGAAGGCCGAGCAGGCGGTGACCCGGGCAGCCCGCGAGGTCGCACGGCGCATGAGCGCGTGTGAGCCCGGCAACAGCGACAGCCAGTATTCGACCCCGTGGGCGATGACGAGGTACGGCGTTCCGGCCGCGGCCAGGCTCGGGCCCAGGAGCGCGAGCGGGCTCGCGGCGCCGAACACCACCACGTCGGCCTTCGTCTCGTCGATCACCCGCAGCACCCGCGCCCGGAATGCGGCGCTCGGCCATGCGAAGGCCGTGGGTTCACGGAAGACCCGATATGGCTTCGAGGCGTCGTGGGGCGCCGCCCCCTCCCAGCCGGGAGCCAGCACCGAGATCGCATCCGGGGGCAGCGCGTCCACGAGCGAACCGAGCATCCGCTGGATCCCTCCGACGCGCGGAGGGAAATCGTTCGTGACCAAGAGTGTGCGCGGGAGGTCCACCGTGCCGATGATACGGTCGGGGGGAACCATGGAGGCCATCTCGCAAGAGCAGTTGGATGCGCTCGCCGAACAGCGGGCATTCGCCGACCTCTCCGCGTGGAGGAAGGTTCGCCTCTACGGCGAGGACGCGGCTCAGTGGCTCCACGATCTCGTCACCACCGATGTCTTGAGCATCCGCCCCGGACATACCCGTCGGTCCCTGCTCTTGTCCCCGACGGGTCGGATCCGTGCCGACTTCACCGTCGCTCGAGACGAAACGTCGTGGCTCCTCCTCCAGGTTCCCGACCAACCCGATCACGTGGGCCTCCTCCTTGGCCCCTACATCCTTTCCTCGGATGTGCTCCTGGAGGACGCCACGACTTCAGCTCTCTTGTTCGCGGTGCTGGACGATGCCGCCGGGCGGGTGGGGTTGCCGGGGCTCGAGCCCTCGGTGACGGGACCTGGCATGGACGTGATCGTCAGGGATGGGAAGCCGGCCCGGCGGGTCGAGGACATGCTGGTGAAGAAACAGTTGACGGAGGTCGGCGCCGCTGCGCTGGACGTGCGCCGGATCCGGCTCGGGATCGCGAAGATGGGGACCGACTTCCCCGCCGACGCGTTGCCTTCCGAGGCGGGCCTCGAGGACACGATCGACCGGACCAAGGGATGCTTCCTTGGCCAGGAGTCGGTTGCCAAAGTGCGGAACCTGGGTCATCCCGGGTCGGTCCTGCGCCATCTCCACACCGACGTGCGCCTAGGTGCGGATGCCCGGTTGACCTCCGCGGATGGTGCCCCCGGCGGTGTGGTGACGAGTGTCGCACCGGACGCGAACGGAGGAACGTTCCTCCTCGCGAGGGTGCCGTGGGAGACCCGCGCAGATGCGCTCATCGCCGACGAGCAGACCCTGTTGACGGATGTCGATGGCCCGTCCTGACGACGGACTCCCTCACCTGCACTAGCCCGTTCGGGTCATTTCTTCTCCACCGCCTGGGTGTTTGGATTTTGCTTCGTCCGGCCCCTTCCGCCGGACATGGTGTCTCTGTTATGAATCGGTCCCGGGCGCTGTGGCAGTTCGGGTGGGGGGAGTTGACGAGGGTGAGAGCCGAACGTTATCCAGACGTTGACCTGACCGCGCTGCCTCCGAACCCTGCGCCGCCGGACTTCTGGCAGGACAGCGCGGCATGCTTCGGGATCGATCCCGACGTCTTCTTCCCGATCTCTGAGGAAGAGGCCGGCCCTGCGCTGATGTTCTGCGGCATCTGCAAGATCCGCGAGGAGTGCCTGGCCTGGGCGCTGAAGAACAGCGAGCGCTACGGGGTGTGGGGCGGTCTCACCGAGCAGCAGCGTCGTCGGATCGCCCGCCGGGTCGCCTAAAACCGATCCGCACCACCCATCGCGTGTCAGACCCGAACCGCACCATGCTGCCATGGCTTCCCTCGCCGACCGGCGCGAGCACGCGCGAACCTCCCTCTTCGACACGCCGGTGCAGACCACGCTGGATCAGAGCATCCCGCTGCATTCTGTGACGTTCTGCGTCGTCGACCTGGAGACCACCGGAGGTTCTCCGATCGACTCGCGGATCACGGAGATCGGTGCTGTCACCTACCGGGGAGGAGAACGCCTCGGCACCTTCCAGTCGCTGGTAGATCCAGGCGTCGCTATCTCCCCGTTCATCACACACCTCACCGGGATCGACGACCATCTCGTCGCCGGCGAACCGGCCATCGAAGAGGTCCTGCCCGCGTTCCTGGAGTTCTCACGTGGTTCGGTCTTCGTCGCCCACAACGCGGGGTTCGATTTCCGGTTCATGAACGCGAACCTCGTTCGGCTTGACTACCACCCCATCCCGGGTCCACCCGTCTGCACCGCGAAACTCGCGCGGCGGATCGTGTGGCCCGACGTGCCGAACGTGAAGCTCCGGACGCTCGCCGGCTACTTCCGGACCCGGGTCAAACCCAACCATCGCGCCCTCGCCGATGCCGAGGCCTGTGCCGAAGTCCTGCACGGACTCTTGGACCTGGGAGGACGTCTCGGCATCCTCACCCTCGGGGACCTCCGTGAGGCGTCCAGAGCCCAAGGCCGCCCCCACTACGCGAAGATCCGGCTGGCCGACCACCTCCCACACGCCCCCGGCGTCTACCTGTTCCGGGGACGCGAGGGCCAGGTGCTCTATGTCGGCAAG
>JAXDJY010000046.1:0-2768 GCA_034667445.1 Actinomycetota bacterium
CGTCACGGTGGAGCCGTTCTGGACCTGTGCCAGGAATGCTTCTAGGGCGGGCGCCGAGTCCGTCGTTGTGCTGCAGGCTGCCGCCGGCACAGCGACCGCGCCTGCCGGCAGCGGCGGCCCCGCGGGCGATGGGAGTGGCGTGGGGGTCGGGTTCCGGTGCGCGGCGAGTGCTGACAACGATAGGAGCGCGAACGTGATCGACGCCAGCCCGCGCGGGGTCCGCCGCACGCAAGGCGAACCTTGCTCGGCGAACCGCCGGTCGGGGATGAACCACATCACCGAGACGGCCGCATAGCATGCGTAGGCGAGCCACGGGCTCACCAACGCGAGCAGTGTCCCCGATGCATAGAGCGCGAGGGACACGTACCCCTTACGGTCGGACGCGACGGCCTGGGCGACTGTCGAATCCGTGCCGTTCGCCTTGATGATCGATCGGACCAGGATCGAGTAGGCGACGGCCGCGCAGAGGGACACGACCCCGTACGCCATCGCGGGCATCGGGTTCTTGTACTCCTGCCTGATCCACGCGGTGCAGACCGGGATGAGCGAGAGCCAGAACAGCAGGAACAGGTTCGCCCACATCACGGCGCCACTGATTCGCTTCGTCGCCCTGAGCAAATGATGGTGGTTGTTCCAATAGATCCCGATGAACGCGAAGCTCAGCACATAGACGAACAATCCCGGAAGGATCGCGCGGAAATGGACCCACGTGGGCGGCCGGTCCGGTACCCGGAGCCCGAAGGCCATGATCGTCATGATCACGGCCAGGACGGCGTCGCTGAAGGCTTCCAGGCGCTCGGAGCCCATCTCGATGGTGGGCGGCGCCGGTTCGGGCGACGGTGGTGATGCGGGTGAGGGGGCCTCGCCGGTCACCGGCCGATGATAAGCCGGGGACCGGCGAACGGACCGCTAGCGCGAGGCGGCCATGGCCGACTCTCGGACGTCCACGTCTTCGAGTTCGATCGCCAGGCAGAACGTGCCGATCACGCGCTCCGCGCCGTCGTGGGTCGGGCCGGCCGAGCAGCGCACGGTGCTTCTGGCGCCGTGGAGCAGGAACTCGACCGTTTGGCCGCTGAGTGCGGCGATGTGTGCCTCCAGGACGGCCAGGCTGTCGCCTTCCATCCCGAAGAGCCCGATGAGGTCGCGACCCTGACACCGGGCCGCCGTCCTGCCGATCAGATCGGCCGCAACATTCGTCACCATCCGGAGCCGGAGCGCCGTGTCGGTGTTCCAGAGGAACACCGGATGGGCCGGCGACGCATCGCCGATGTCGTCCGTCCCGTTGAAGCGTGGTGCCGGCGGGGGCATCTCCACCCGGTCCGTGATGCCGATCAATTCCCACTGTCGCATCCGCGTCACCCCTCCCGAGGTTCTCGAACCCGGCGACCGCCGGGATCTCCTTACCTTGTTTCGGGTAATGGACGCCCTCGGGCGTAGTGGCCCTTCGGCCTATTTCTGGCGTCGGTAGATGGGGTGAGTCCGAACGCCGGGTTTCCGCGCGCAACCCCGTACCATTCACCGCATGGCGAACAAGAAACGACGCAAGCCGGGTGGGCAACCCGTGCGGGCTCCGGCCAAGTCCGAACGCAGGGACGAGGCGCGTCGCCTCCGCGCGGAGTTGGAGAAGAAGACGCAGAAGGCTGCCCGCACGCGTTCGCGCCTGATCCGCCTCGGGGCGGGACTCGTGCTGCTGGCTGTGGTGTACGGCGTCCTGCAACTCACCCGGGCGAAGTCGCCGGGAACGGCGCCGTCGATCGCCTCGACGCCCCCGATCCCAGCGCCAGCGCTTCCCGGCGTTCAAGACGGCAACGCACCGTGGTCCGCGGGAAACGACCCCGCGAACCTGAAGGCTCGGCTTACGGCCGTCGGACTCGACGCGCTCGGCGCCGAAGGCCAGGTGCTTCACATCCACCAGCACCTCGAGGTCTTCGTGAACGGGAAGCAGGTGGAGGTGCCGGCCGAGATCGGCATCCCGCCCGACGGGAGTTTCATCTCGCCGCTGCACACCCACGACACCAGCGGGATCATGCACGTGGAATCTCCGACGATGCGCGACTTCACCCTCGGGCAGTTCTTCGATGTGTGGGGCGTGAAGCTCACGTCGACGTGCCTCGGCGGCTACTGCAACTCCGGGGACGCCACGCTCGCCGTCTACGTCAACGGCCACAAGGTCACACAGGACCCGGCGCTCATCGTCCTCGCATCGCACCAGGAGATCGTCGTGACCTATGGGACGCCGTCGCAGCTGCCGGACCCGATCCCGTCGAGCTTCACGTTCCCTGTGGGGCTGTAGGAGCCTCCGCCGTGGGCTGCGGGATGCCCTCGATGGCCTCGCCCGCCTCGTAGCGGGTTCGTGCGTCGCCGGTGAATACCGTGACCGATCCCGGGCCGTAGGCGCGCCAGGTCCCGTCCTGCCAAAGGGCCGCCGAGCGCTCGTCGACGCCGATCAGGAGCGCGTCGTCACGCGGGCGGCCTGCGAGCGAGCCCTCGACCCACGATCCGCCGAACGTGTCGAAGTGGGGGACGACCGCGACGTTCGGCACAACGGCAAGGCCGGGCCGGTACGCGCGGTCCGCGTCGCCGGGGTGGCGCGCCCGGATGAGCGTCCACTCGCTGAGCGCCATCGCGCCGGCGGAAGAACCGGCGAGTGCCGCCCCACTTGACCACGCGGTGACCACGGCGCGCCAGAGAGGCGTTCCCGAGAGCGTGGTCGGCACCCGTCCGGGGTCGCCGCCCACCAGATAGAAGAACCGTCCAATCAGCGCTCG
>JAXDJY010000047.1:0-5258 GCA_034667445.1 Actinomycetota bacterium
GCACGCGGTGCGCGAAGGGGTTCCGGCGACCGGGCCGCGGGGAGGCGCGATGTGGTCGCCCCGCTACTTCGTACGCCGGGCGGCCTGGCACGTGTTCGACCATGCGTGGGAGATCGAAGACCGTTCCGGGAACGCGCCATGACGGCAGAGGTCACCACCCGCATCGCCGGAGCTGCCGACATCCCGGCGGCCACGCGCACCATCGTCTCCGCCTTCTCGGAGGACCCCGTGTGGGGATGGGCGCTTGCGGGTGCCTCGCCGCAGGCGGTGTTCGCGTGGTGGTCGTTCCTCCTCACGAGTGCGCTCCGGTACCCATGGCTGCGGATCACGGACTCCTGCGAATCGGTCGCGGTCTGGGTTCCGCCCGGTGGAACTGAACTGACCGCCGAAGAAGAGGAGGAGCTCGTCCCGATCATCGCCGCCCTCGCGAACGAGCGGGCGCACCTGTTCCCCGAGACCATCCGTCTGTTCGAGGAGAACCATCCGCACGAAGAGCCACACTTCTACCTCAGCCTCTGGGGTACCCACGCCGATCAACGCGGGACCGGGTTCGGCGGCGTCCTCATCCGGGATACGCTCGCGGAGATCGATGCGCTGCACGTGGCCGCGTATCTGGAGTCAACCAACGACGCGAACCTCGAGCGCTACGCCAGGCTCGGATTCCAACGCCACGGAGCCTTCACACTTCCGGCCGGCGGACCCACCATCACGACCATGTGGCGGCCGGCCCGCTGAGTGAATCGCCCACCCCGAAGCGGGCGTTCCTTCGCGGTGACAGCCCTCCGCTCGTCGTAGGCTCACGCTGTGACGAATCCTCTCGTCCTCACCGTCATCCTGATAGCGCTCGTCCTGGGCGGTGCCTATCTCTTCGTCAATGCCCGTGAACGCAAGCCCGTGGAAGCCAAGGGCAGGCGGTTCCGGCCGGTCTACCGTTCGCAGCGTCGCGCTTGGTACGTGCGAGCCGCGCCCTTCGTCCTGCTCGCCGGGGCGGTCGCGTTCCTAGCCGTCGCGTTCACGCAGTTCCGGCTCAGCCGTCAGGTGACCCAGGGGACGGTGATCCTGGTCATCGACACATCCGATTCCATGGACCAGACAGACGTGAGCCCCACTCGATTGGATGCAGCGAAGTCGGCGGCCGGCGCGTTCCTTCGGGCGCTGCCCGACGACTTCCGGGTTGGCCTCGTGACGTTCGCCGGCACCGCGAGCCTTGCCGTCGCGCCGACATCGGAGCGCGGACGGGTCACGGCTGCGCTCGCGGGTGTCACCACCGAACAGGGCACCGTGATCGGTGACGGACTCGCAACCGCCCTCGATGCGATGGAGGCCGATTGGCAAACCAACGGCAAAGGCCCGGCGGCGGTGCTGCTGCTGTCGGACGGGTTGGACACCGGCAGCACCGTCCCCCCGGCAACCGCCGCGACGCGCGCGAGCGCCCTGGCCGTCCCGGTGTTCACGGTGGCCTTGGGCGTCGAGACCGCGACCGGCGGAGCAGACACCGGGCTCCTCCGCCAGATCGCATCGACGACCGGCGGAAATACCTACACCGCCCAGACCGCCGGCCAATTGACGAGCGTCTATAGCACCCTGGGGTCGACGTTGTCGGTGGACCTCGCCATCGGACACTCGGCCGGGCTCTTCGTGGCGCTGGCCGCGCTCTTCGGTCTCTCGGCGGGCGCGGTGTTGCTGGTGTCAACTCGCGCGCAGAAGTTCTGACGGCCCGATGGTGATCGACACGCCGGCCATACAGGCGCTGACGAGCCTCGGTGTCGCATTCACGCCGATACGGACCGCCCGTCCGCAGAGTGCGCAGGAGAGCGCCGAACTCCAGGGGATCGAACTCGGTCAGTTGCTGCGGACCATCGTCATCCGGCGAGGCGTTGATGACTATGTGTTCGTGCTGGTTCCCGGCGGGCGTCAGATCGACTGGCCGAAGATCCGGCGCCACCTTGGCGTGAAACGCCTTTCACTCCCGGACGCCGATGAGGCGCACGCGGCCACCGGCTACGAGCGCGGGACGATCACGCCGTTCGGTGCCTCCACCGCCTGGCCCGTCATCGCCGACGCGACGGTGGCGGTCCCACAGATCGTCGCCATCGGTGGGGGAGCGCACGGTGTCAACGTGCGCATGACACCCGATGATCTCCTGCGCGTGACCGGAGCGGTGCTCGTCGACGTCACCAGACCGGCCGACGATCAGGGCTGAGCGGGCGTCACGGTTCCCGGTTCGCGCGCGATGAGGCGTGCAGCTACGACCATGAGCGCGGCCAGTGCGACCAGCCCCATCGCGTAGGAGGCTCCGATGCCTGTGGCCAGCGACACATGCCTCGCCTTCGCCAGCGCGACGGCACCACCGCCCACTGCGGCGCCGCTCGCGACCCCGAGCATGTCCATGAGAAGCACGGATGAAAGTTGCCTTCCCTCCTTGCCGGGCTCGGACTGTTGCATCGTGGCTAGCGACGGTGTGGGGAACGCGATCCCCATCCCGAGGCCCACGACGACCCACCCCGCGAACGCAACCGCAACCGGGACTGCCGAGGAAAGTGTCGCGAAGACGGCGACCTCTCCGACGATGATGAAGGCCACGCCGACCTGCATGAGCCGCGCCAACGATGAACGGGCCGCACGTTGGGACTGCCATGCGCTCCCCGCCGACCACGTCAGGGTGGCGGCGGTCAGGGCGATGCTTGCGGCCTTTAATGACAGGCCCCGCACGCTCGTGAGCATGAGCGTGAGGAACGAGTCGGAGGCGATGAAGCCGAACGAGAGAAGGAAGGCGGACGCGCCGGCCGCGGGGATGCCAGCCACGGCGCGAAGGGTTCCCGGTACGACGATCTGTCGAAGGGCAGGCCATGCGATGACCGCACCCGCGACAACCAAGATCGGCGCCCACCAAGCGATCACCGTGAGGGACGTGAACACGAGTCCCGCACCCACCATCAGCTGCAGCGGCCACCTGGGAGCGAGTGCCGTTCGCGCGTCCTCGGGCGGGGGAACCAGATCGACCGCCGGAGCCATGAGGAGCCAGCCGAGCAGCAGCAGCGGGACAGGAGCAACGAACGCCCACCGCCAGCCGATGGAGCTGGCGATGATCGCGGCGAACGGCGGTCCGATCAACCCCGGAAGGATCCACATGCTCGAGAGGAGGGCGAGCACGCGCGGACGCAGGCGCTCGGGGAACGTCTTCGCGACCGTCCCCAGCGAGAAGGCATATAACCCGCCACCTCCTGCCCCCAGCACGAACTGCCCGGCCAGGAGCATCGGCATACCGATCGCGGCTCCGGAGATGAGGAGCCCGCATCCCATGAGCGCGAGTGATTGCAGCAGCACGAGACGAGGTCCGAACCGGTCGACGGCTCTGCCCGCGATGGGGATCGAGGCGAGCATCGCCAGGCTCGACGCGGTGAAGACCAATCCGTAGAGCTGGACCATGCCGAGGTCGCGTCGGACGTCGGGCATGATCGTCGCGATCGCGAGCCACTGGATGGCGGCGATGGCCTCAAGTAGCAGGAGCCCGGCGGCCAAGCGTCCACGACGGCCGTGGAAGACCTCGCGCCACGGAGGAGCCGAGTCGGGAGCCGGGCGTCCGATTTCCATCGTGGGAGTGTAGGTCCGGCATCATCGGGCGTTTGCCGCCGGGAGTAACCGGCGGTAGGTTCGCGCGATGCCGCGATATCGGACCGCCGCCGAACTCCACCTCATGGAGGGAACACCTCCCCCCGACGACCGTCTGGTCACGCTCGAGAATTGGCAGGACCCGCCGTTCAACCGATGGGGTTTCCAGCACGTTCGTGACCTCATCCCCACGGCACGGATCGGGCGGGGTGAAGGATCCGTATGGAAACTCCCGAGAGCAGACCGAGATCTCGAGGACCTCACATTCACCTCGGGCCGAAAGTCGATGTCCATCCGGCAGATGCTGGAAGAAACGGCTACCGACGGATTCATCGTGCTCCATCGAGGCAAGGTGGTGACCGAACGCTACTTCAACGCCATGGAGCCGGATTCACGGCACCTCCTCATGAGCGTATCGAAGTCCCTCACGTCCACCGTTGCCGGGATCCTCATCGGACGCGGGCAGCTCTCGGCGACCTCGCTGGTCACCGATGTCCTTCCCGAGCTCCAGGGCACGAGTTTCGAGGGCGCCACCGTGCAGCACCTGCTCGACATGCGAACGGGCACGCGGTTCAACGAGGACTACGAGGATCTCGAAGCCGAGGTACGCGTCTACGAGGAGATCTACCTCTGGCGTCCACCCACCGGCCGCCGATTGCCGCCCGACGCGACGGCGTATTTCGCGACGCTGGAGAACGACGGACCCCACGGAGGACCGTTCCGCTACCGCTCCGTCCTCACCGACGTCCTCGGCTGGGTGATCGAACGAGCCGGCGGAGCCCGGCTCGCCGATCTGATCTCCCGTGAGGTGTGGCGGCCGATGGGCGCTGAGTTCGACGCCGACGTGACGGTAGACGCCCGCGGGAACGCGATGGCCGACGGCGGGGTGTGCACGACGCTCAGAGATCTCGCGCGGTTCGGGCTGTTGTTCGCGAACGGGGGAAAGCGAGGAGACCGGCAGATCGTTCCGACCGCCTGGATCGCCGACATCGTGGCCGGGGCGCCCGACGGGGTGGAGGCTTACGCCCTGGGCGCCGACGCGGCCGACAGGCGTCCCGGAGCGCACTACCGGAACAAATGGTGGGTACTCTCGCCCGCCACTCCCGCCTATGCCGGTATCGGCATCAACGGCCAGATGGTGTTCGTGCATGCGCCCACGAAGACGGTGGTCGCGAAGTTCTCCACGTGGCGCACATCGCTGGACCCGCTCGCGGATCGATGGACGATCGACGCCGCATTCGCCATCGCGAACGCCCTGGCATAGCGGTTCCGTCGCACTCCTTGCCATTTCACGTACGCTAGGTGCGTGCCTGACAGTATGGGAAAGCGGCAGCGTCGCGAGGTGAAGGCCAATAAGGCCGCCGCCCGTGAAGAGCTTCGCCTGGCCCGGAACCAACGGCGCGACGACCGTGCCAACGGCATCCTCCCTGAGCAGACGGACGACGGGTTCGCTCAGATCGCGGTTGAAGAAGAAGACATCGTCGTCGACGCACCGGCAGAGGGTTCCTAGCCCAGTCCGCGTCGCTCACGACCTGCGCTCACCGCGTGAGTCCCATCGAACCATCATCCTTAGGAGTGTCCGCATGACCAGTTCCATCGCGGCAGCGTTCGACGCTGCCCCCACAACCCACGAGACGCCGGGACGG
>JAXDJY010000048.1:0-2830 GCA_034667445.1 Actinomycetota bacterium
GCGCGCAGTGTGCGATGACCCACCGGGCCTCGGCCGTGGGGCGGCATAGCTCTCGCAAGGTCTTGAAACTCACGCCCTCCCACATGTTGTCCAACGTGGTCCAGCCGGTGACGCAGTGCATGTCCGCGTCGATCTTCACGGTCGGGAGCGCGCGCAGCTCTTGATAGGTGAGGCTGACATGTTGTTCGACCAAGCCGGTGAGCTCCAGCGGCCATTCGGACCCGTCGAACTTCGGGATGGGTCCGTAGTGGAGTACGGGCCAGGTCTTCACCAGCCGCTGGCCCGGCGGGACCCGGCCGGCGATCTCCTCCGGATAGTTCTTCGTGAATATGCCCACGTTGCTCCTTCAGCCCAGGATGGACGCCCATGCGTCCAGAGCGATCCCGACCGCGTCGTCGTTGATATCGACATGGGTGACCATCCTGACCTTGGAACCGATCAGCGTGGCCCCGACACCCAGGGACCGGAGGCGTTCGATCGCATCGAGCGCGGCCAATCCCTTCACCTCTGTGTCCACGAACACCATGTTCGTTTCAACCGACGTGGGATCGATGCTGCCGGGCATGAGGTCGGCCATCCCCTCGGCGATGCGGCGGGCTCGCGCGTGATCCTCGTGCAGGCGACCGGGACCATCCTTCAGCGCGATCAGACCCGCCGCCGCCATGATCCCGGCCTGGCGCCACGCCCCGCCGAAGAGGATCCAGAGCCTCCGGGCCTCCCGGATCAGTTCGTCCGGCCCACAGAAGACCGATCCGATCGGGGCGCCGAGCCCCTTGGATAGGCAGAACATCAGCGTGTCGACCTCGGCCGTCCAGTCGGTAACCGGGACTCCCGTCGCGGCTGCGGCGTTGAAGATCCGCGCGCCGTCCATGTGGATGGGCAGGCCCGCCTGCTCCGCAATCTTGTGGATCTGGCGCAGTTCGTCTACGGGCATGACCGACCCTTGCGTGTTCCCGACGGTGTTCTCCACCGCAAGAAGGTCGACCACCTCGACGTCGTAGTAGGTGTCTGCTTCGACCAGGTTCCGCGCATCTTCAGCGCGCATCCAGCCCCGCTCGTGCCCGGCTGCGGTCCGGTAGGAGATCCCGGACAGCGCGGCCGAGGTCGCCACCTCCGTCGTCGCGACGTGGGCCTGTGCGAGGCAGCCGATGAGATGGCCCTTGCCACCGAAATGGCTCGCCAGACCGATCTGGTTCGCCATGGTGCCCGTCACCACGTAGAGCGCCGCTTCTTTGCCGGTGGTCTCCGCCGCGAGCGCCTGGAGTTCGTTGACGGAGGGGTCATCGCCGTACCAAGCGTCGCCGACCTCGGCGTCGGCCATGGCACGGCGCATCGCCGGTGAGGGGGTCGAAACCGTGTCCGAACGCAGGTCGACGCGGAAGGCTCCCATGCGCCCCAGTGTATCTTCGTCCTCGGGCTCGCTACCCGAAGAAGACTTCAGCCTCGCGGTAGAGCTCGAGCGGCACCAGCTTGCGTTCGCGGACGGCCTCAGCGAGGGGGAGATCCACGATGTCCTGTCCGCGACGGGCGACCATCCGGCCCCAGCCGCCGGCGCTCGCGAGGTCGACGGCAGCCAACCCGAGCCTCGTCCCGAGCACCCGGTCGAACGACACCGGGGAACCGCCCCGCTGTACGTGGCCGAGGATCGTGACCCGTGTCTGGAATCCGGTCCTGGCCTCGATCTCGGGCGCGATCGCGGTGGCGATCCCTCCGAGCCGTGGGAACCCGTTGGAATCGAGGAGCGGCTCCGGCAGGATGAATCCCGACCCGGGGGCCGGGATCGTCCCTTCGGCGACCACCACGATCGAGAACGACGAACGACGGGCATGACGGCGGCGCAGGTAGTCGCAGACCTCGTCGAGGTCGAACGGATGTTCCGGGATCAAGATCGCATCGGCACCGCCCGCGATGCCTGCGTAGACGGCGATCCATCCGACGTGCCGACCCATCACCTCGACCAGGATCACGCGATCGTGGCTCTCCGCGGTCGAATGGAGACGATCGATCGCATCGGTGGCGACCTGCACCGCCGTGTGGAAGCCCACCGTGATGTCGGTTCCCGAGAGATCGTTGTCGATGGTCTTCGGGACGCCGAGCACCGGAAGCCCTTCTTCAGCGAGCGCTGCGGCCGCACCGAGTGTGCCTTCACCGCCTATGGCGATGAGTCCGTCCAACCCGTGGCGTGCAAGCGTCGCGCGCACCCGCTCGGGTCCGTCGGCGACGCGATACGGGTGGAGTCCCGAACTGCCGAGAATGGTTCCCCCACGTGGGAGGATGCCGCGGACCTCCGGTTCGCCGAGCTCGATGGTGTCGTCCTCTACGACCCCACGCCATCCGTCACGGAATCCGATGAACGAATGCTGCATCCGTCCAACGCCTTTACGGACGATGCCGCGGATGATCGCGTTGAGTCCGGGGCAATCGCCTCCCCCGGTGAGGATCCCGAATCGCATGCCGGGAACCTACCCGATGCGCCGCATGCCGTGACCCGGGTCGTGTGGACTAGCCGTGAGCGGCGTCGTCCGCGGAGGCAGGCTCGGTCACGTCCGCAACGGTGCCGTCAGTGTCCGCAGCGGCCTCCTGGCGCGCCCTCAGGACCTGGTACCAGCTGTCCTCGTACGCGTGGTCATCCCCGGGGCGGGGTGCAGCCTTCGCGGTCTGGGACTCGTTGGCCTCGTCAACCATATCCTGCTTCGCATCATCACCCATGAGCGTCTCCTTGGGGTTCCTCGTGGTGCATATACCCAGCATCGGACATCGCCGGGCGGACCTTGAGGAAAAGCCCTCGTCCCCAGAGGGAGTAGGTACCATGGCGACCAGGCCGATGCTG
>JAXDJY010000049.1:0-5470 GCA_034667445.1 Actinomycetota bacterium
AACGGCTGACGCGCCGAAGACCGCGAACGCCGTCGCCATCACGATGAGGCGACGGCTGACCGACGGCCCGGCCGGGGCTCGCCGCGGACCCGACTGTCGAGCCCGCTCCAACAACCCCGGTGAGGGCTCGACACCGTCGAGCGTCCTAAGCCGGCTGCGGAGGCGCTCGTCGTTAGTCATCGGCCGAGTCCTCGCTAAGGAAGGAAGCGAGCTTCCGGCGCCCTCGCATCAGGTGCACCTTCACGACCGCTGCGCTCGTGCCCATCGCGGCCGCGACCTCGGCTACCGGAAGGTCGACCCGGTAGTGCAGGTAGATCGCCGCTCGCTGGCCGGGCGAGAGCCGCCGAAGGGCATCGAGGATGTCCGCGCCGTAGCCGTCGCTCTCCGGACCTGCCACCTCCGGAGGTTCGCGCAGATCGGTCATCCGCTTCCGCTCCATCGCCGCGGCCTGGAACGCGAGCCGGTACAGGTAGGCCACGGGGTTCTTGATCAGGTTCGGCTGCTCCATCGCCCGCGCGAACGCCTCAGCGACGGCGTCGTCTGCGATGTCTCTTCGTCCACCCGCATACACGTAGACAGCCCTCCAGATCGTGGGCCCGTGCTCGCGCCACACCTCATCGAACCCATCGTTGGTAGTCACACTCATATAGATAGAGGTCAGGAGCGCCCCGAAAGGTGAACAGCGACCACGAATTACGGCCAGCGGTTGGGGTGCGATACGAGTGAAAGCGGCGCCGCGGGGGGATCCTGCGAGCGGGGCGTCGGCCCAAGGATGAACGGCGGCCGTGGCGGCTGCGTGAAGTCGAACGCCGCCGTGATGTCGCCCAGGATCGGGAGCCGCTCACGAACCACGGGCCGTTGGTCGGGGATACCGTCGGTCGCAGGGTCGATCCGCTGCCCGTTGAGGAACCGATCCTCGATGAGCTTCAGATAGGAGTCGAACGACAGGGTCTGGTGATCGATCATCCCCGCCTTCGCGTACGGGCTGATGACCAGACCCGGGACCCGCAGTCCGAAGCCGTTCTGGTCCACCACTGGCGGGACAACGTTGTCGTAGAAGCCGCCCCAGTCGTCCCACGTCAGGAAGATCGCCGTGCTGTTCCAGTCGGGACCCTTCATCGCGGCGTTGATGAGAGTGGTCACGTAGTTCTCGCCGTCGTGGATGCTCCCCGAACTCCCGGGGTGTTCGCTCTCGGGTTCTCCAGGCATGACCCACGAGACGGACGGGAGGGTTCCCGCCGCCGCCTCGTGGAGGAAGGCCGCGTGGGTTCGGATCTTGTCGAGATCGTTGTTGGCGACCACCGACGTGAAGCCCGGGATGACGTTGTGGCTGGCCACCGTCTTATCGT
Organism: Actinomycetota bacterium; assembly: GCA_034667445.1. GTDB lineage: Bacteria > Actinomycetota > UBA4738 > UBA4738 > HRBIN12 > JANXVR01. The sequence goes on from JAXDJY010000049.1 coordinate 1,350, forward strand.
TACGGTTGGTGCCCTTCGGCGGGGTGGGACAGTCTTGCTTCTTCGTGATGCATGTGGCGTCGCCCACGTACTGCCGCCAGCTCACGTGTCCTTGGTCCAAGAGCGCCATGATGTTGCCCCACGCATATTTCGGCGGGTCCCCGTAGTTCCACCGCTCGTCCCGCACCTTCAGACTCAGGTCCGATTGACAGCTCATCGAGTTCGTGACGTCCGGACACAGCGCCGACCACCCCGAGACGATGAACAGGTGCGACGGGAGCGTCCACGAATCCGTCGACTCGAACATGTGATCCTGGAGCACGAAGTGTTTCGCGTACGCCCAGTAGTTGGGGATCTCCCGGCTGTCGACGTAGCTCATCACGTCGGGCTGTCCTTGCGGTCCAACATACCGAGCGCAGATCGACTGCTGGGGATCGACCCAGCACTTGCCGGCGATGTCGGGAAGCTGGCCGATGAAGCCGTCCATCGCTCCGCCGTTGACGTCGGCGATGGAGTCGTCGTTCCCATGCGGGCCACCCAACTGGTAGAGGCTCGACGTGTGATACGGCGTGCTGCAATGCCCGAGGTACGGGTTCGGGACGCACACCGAGATCTGACCCGTCGTCGGATCGGTCGGGAAACCCTTGGCGCCTGGGAACGTCCCGAAATACTGATCGAACGAACGGTTCTCCTGCACGATGAAGATGAGGTGGTCGAGCTTGAAGATCCCCGGAGGCGGAGGCGAGTCCACCGCGGCGACCGCCGCCGGCGCCGCCGATGACGAGAGGATCCCGGCCGCGACGACGACCGCAACGGCGACGACAACCACCCACGCGACGAACGCGAGGTAAATACGCGGGACGGTCACGGCTCGTGCCCTTCTTGCGTCGGTTGCGGTTGCTGCGGCGGCGCCGCTCCGGACACCCTATGCCCAGGAACGCTCCGGTACCGCTATCGAACAACATGCCGGTTCGAAGCACTGCTGTGACGTGACCTCCACCCGGCGACCTTCCCAGGGCCGTAGGATGCCTGGATGGATAACCCTGATCGTAAACGTGTGCCCGTGCTCCGCAGCTTGCTGCTCGTCAGCTTGGTGTCCCTGTTCGTCCCTCTGGCGAGCACGGGAGCCGCAGCCGCAGCGTGCCCGACACAGTTCGTCACCTCGCCGCTCCCGCCGGCCGCGGCCGATGAAGGGCTCGTGAGTGCCTCCACCGGCGGCGCTTCCTCTGCCTGGGCTGTGGGCGTCGCATTTTCCCGGCATGACCCGGTACCACTGCACTGGAACGGCTCCTCTTGGTCCGGCGAGCCGATCCCGAGGGTTCGGCACACGTTCAGCTCGCTCATCGGTGTCGCCGCTAGCAGCGATACGGATGTGTGGGCCACCGGTGCGGTCACGAGCAGGGTTAGCGCCGCGAGCGGTGCCTCACCCGCCTTCTCGCCTGTCAAGATCTTCCAACCACGCCGACCGAGTTTGTCGAGCCAGCCGCTAGCGCTGCACTGGGATGGTTCCGCATGGACCAGCGCCGCAGTGCCGCTGCCGAGCGGCGGGAAGAACGCGATGCTGGAACGGAGCTCGGCGTTGAGTTCGACCGATGTGTGGTCGGTAGGGGCCGTTCACCTGCGGTCTCGTCGTGGGCGGACGTCGAACCTCATCGAGCACTGGGGCGGAACAGCGTGGTCCGTGATCCCTTCGCCGAACGTCGGCGTTCACGAGGATCAGCTGATCGGCGTCGACGCGGTCTCTGCCTCGGAGGCCTGGGCAGTTGGCACGCGAGGGCGCAGGATCGGTGACCACGCCCTCATCGAGCACTGGAACGGCGTGAGCTGGTCCGCCGTACCGAGCGGACTGCACCATGCCTACCTCCTCGACGTCTCTGCCTCCGGCCCGACGGATGCGTGGGCGGTCGGCGTCAAGACCTCCAGGAACAGTGACGGCCCGGTGATGCTGCACTGGGACGGCGCTGCGTGGAGCCGCGTAGGGCTCCCGGCAGAAACGGTGGGCGGGGTTCTTGAAGGGGTATCCGTTGTCGCGCCCGACGATGTCTATGCGGTCGGCAGTACGTTCAACCCCACATCTGGCGGAGAGACCTCACTCATCCTGCATTGGGACGGATCATCTTGGACCTCGAAGAGCGCCGAGTCGGTTGGCGACGACCAATTGGTCGGAGTGACGGCGGGAGCCTCCGGGGTGTGGGCCGTTGGCGCCACGTTTGATTTCACAAGCGAATCGGGCCTGATCGAAACGCCCTGCGGATAAGCCCTGTCCTGAGCCACCCGATGCACTCGGGTCAGCCGGCAACGGACCAGGGCCGGCGGACCTACCTCGTCCCCTCGACAGGTGACGGCCGCATGCCCCTGGTCCCTTGCACCGCAACCAGGTTAGCGTTCCTCCGAGGAGGACTGCCGACCGATGGGCGACTCGAGATTCCACACGTTCGCTTGGGAGGTTCCAACGCCCGGGCGTACATCAGGAGCATCACGCAACATCGATCTCAGATATGTCGAGCGGACCGTCCTGGTCGGGGTCACCTACTACATCGCGGCGGTCCTCGGTCTTCGGTTGGCGCTCGTCGGGCACCAGGTCACCCCCGTGTGGCCGCCCACCGGTGTGGCACTGGTCGGGTTCCTGCTCTTCGGCCGCCGCATATGGCCCGGAGTGGCCATCGCCGCGTTCTTCGTCAATCTGCCACTTGGTCCGACGACTACCGCCGCCCTGGGGATCGCGGTAGGCAACACCCTGGCTCCACTGTTCGCAGCCACGTTGTTGGGCAAAGGGAGATTCCGGCTCGAACTCAACCGGTTCCGCGACGCACTGATCTTGGTGTTCTTGGGCGCGCTCGTCGGTATGACGGTGAGCGCCACGTGGGGTTCGCTCACGCTGCTCGCTGCAGGCGGCGTGCGAACCAGCGAGTTCTGGCAGACCTGGTGGACCTGGTGGGCGGGGGACGCGATGGGCGTGCTCGCGGTCGCGCCGTTCCTGTTGAGCTTGCGTTCGGTGCGGTTCGACCGTCATGGGTCGTGGGGTCGGCGGCTGGAGGCGGTCACCGGATTCGCCGTGCTTGCGGTCGTGGCGACGCTCGCGTTCCGCGGGCCGGTGCGGATCGAATACCTGGTGTTCCCGCTGCTGGTCTGGGCCGCATGGCGGTTCGGTCAGCGTGGTGCAGCCCCTGCGGCGCTCCTTACGATCAGCATCGCAACGCTTGCCGCGGTGCAGGGAACGGGCATGTTCGCGCATGATTCGCTGCTGGGGAAGATGGCGTCGCTCCAGGTTTTCAACGCAAGCGTCGCGCTCGCGTCGTTCGTTCTTGCGGCGATCCTCGCGGAGCGACGGCGGGCGCAGGAGGATCTCCGCCAACACCAGGAGTGGGTCAACGGGATGCTCGACTCAGCCCCGGGCGCGATCATGGTGGTCGACGAGGGCGGCGATGTCCTGCTCGCCAACCCGCGCGCGGAGGAGATCTTCGGCTACGAGGCTGGAGCCTTGGTCGGGGTTTCCATCGAGTCCGTGGTGCCGGAGACCTTACGCGCTGATCACCTTCGCCATCGGTCCGACTACCTGGACGACGTCTCCTCGAGGCCCATGGGACAAGGGATGGATCTGACGGGGCGGCGCCGCGACGGAAGTGAGTTCCCGGTTGAGATCGGCCTGAGTTCGTTCGCGACACCCGAACGGCGACTCGTCACCGCGTTCATCAATGACATCACGCTCCGCAAGCGTGCCGAGCAGGAACTCGAGCACATGGCGCTCCACGATCCGCTCACCGGACTTGCCAATCGGGCAGTGTTCATGGAGCGACTCACGCAAGCGCTGGCGCGCACCGAGCGCAGGCCGAGTTCCGTGGCGGTGCTCTTCATCGACCTCGATCACTTCAAGACCATCAACGACAACTTCGGACATGAGGTCGGGGACCGGGTCCTCAAGAGCGTCGGAGATCGGCTTCGACACGCGCTCCGCCCGGAGGATACGGCCGCGCGCTTCGGTGGAGACGAGTTCGTCGTGCTCTGCGAAGACCTGGAGGACGAACGACACCTGGTCACCATCGCGGATCGCATCATGTCGGCGGTGAGCGAACCCATCCCGTTGGAGACCGGGGAGATCGTGATCACCCCTAGTATCGGGATCGCTACGACGAGAGGTGTAG
>JAXDJY010000050.1:0-3239 GCA_034667445.1 Actinomycetota bacterium
GCCTGGTGTTCGCGGGGTGGTGGCGATGGGGCGGGGATGCTCTGGCGCCCTTGCACGTGCAGTCGGTGTGGCGTCCACGGTTCAGCCTCCCGTGGGCCTCCCTCTGGCGTGGTCTGAGGTTCGCCGACCTCTACGGGTCCTACTGGCTCCTCGACGCCGTCGTGGTGGTCGCGGCGATCGTCGCACTGGTCGCGGGCATCCGTCGGGTCCGCGCCACCTATCTGGTCTTCGCTGCCGGCGCCCTCGTCCTGCCCTTGTTCGCCGAATTTCCCGATCGGCCGCTGCTGTCCATGCCGAGATTCATCTGCGTGCTGTTCCCGGTGATCTGGGTTCCCTCGCTCCTGGCCGAGCGACGGCCCTGGGTCCACACGGCGGCCGTAGCTTCGTTCGCAGCCGGGTTCGGGTTGTTCGCCGTGCTGTTCGTGAATTGGCAGTACGTCTTCTGAAGGGGTTGCTCCTCGCCGAATGGGCTCGTGGTTGTAGGATGGCGCGAACCATCGGCCTCACGGAGGAAACGTGACGATCAGGGTTGCGATCGCGGACGATCATTCGCTCGTCCGCCAAGGGCTCCGCCGCTACCTCGACATGGCCGATGGCATCGAGGTGGTCGGCGAAGCCTCGAACGGCAAGGAGCTCATGGAACTCGTGGGCGAGACCGATCCGGACATCGCGCTCGTGGACATCCGGATGCCGGAGATGGATGGGCTGGAAGCGGCTCGTGATCTCCGCGACAAACACCCGAAGGTGGGCGTGATCATGCTCACGGCATACGACGACCGGCAGTTCGTCGTTGAGGCGGTCCGGAGCGGTGCGCGCGGGTATGTGCTGAAGGCGCGCGACGCCGAACACCTGATCCAGACGGTGCGTCTGGTCGCCGGCGGCAACATGGTGATCGACCCCCAGCTCGTGGTTGCACTGGCCGAAGAGCTGTCCACGGCGAAAGAGCGTGATCGCCGGGCCGAAACGCTCACTGCCCGCGAGATCGAAGTGCTCCAGCTCCTGGCCTTCGGCCACACCAATCGGGACATCGCCGAGCGCCTGTACATCTCCCCGGACACCGTGAAGACCCACCTCGAACACATCTTCGAGAAACTCGGAGCGTCCGACCGCACCGCTGCGGTGGCCGAGGCCCTCCGGCGCCGGCTCATCGAATAAACCGCTACGCGGCGGATGCGCGCGTACCCGGGCTAGTTCGTCCGGTCACGTTTCTCCGTCGCCCGGGTGATGGAGCCACGGCCCCGAACCCGCCATCATGGTCGCCGATGCCCCAACCAGTGAGCCGCCAGTTCCGCGCAGTCTCCGGCACCCTCCTCCTCCTCGCGGTGGTAGGGGTGGTTGCCGCTCGCGTCGTGCCGGCTGAGGGCAGCCACGCGCAGCGAGTGCTCCCCAACATCGCGATCGCCGTAGCCGGATTCCTGTCGGCGGCCATCATCGCCGGGGCGAACCGGTTCCACCGTTGGAACGGCCATCGAGCCTTCACATTCGCATCCTTCGCGCTCGGGCTCACAGGCATCTGGCTCGCCTACCTGGCCGCCTCGGACCGTGTGATCACGACCCTGGGCCCGGCAGACCTTTTGTTCCTGCTCTACCTCCCTCCGCTCTTCTACGCGCTGCGGGCCGAGCTCCAGGATCATTTCCCGCCGCACGAACGCTCGGAATTCGCCGCCGACGTGCTCCTCATAACCGCGTCGGTCGCATCTGTGCTGTATCTCGTCATCGTGCCCCGAGACCCGGGCACGGCCGCTGCAACCTCTGCCGCAACGTGGGCGATCCTCGCTGCCGGACAGGTGGCGATGTTCTTCGCGCTCATGTTCTGGGAGCCCACGCGCGATCATTTCGGGCAGGCATGTTCGCTGGCACTGGGAGCGATAGCGACCGCGGGGTTCGGCGTGCGGTGGGTCACCGGTTCGTTCAGCGTGGCGCCGCCGTTGGTCACGACCTGCGCCGCGCTCTCCGTCATCGGGCTCGCCGCCACGGCAACCTTCCTTCGGCGGAGCCAGGTCAGGGAGCACGCACCGAAGCTGGCGCGTCCCGTGGTCGCGAACGGATCCGTGGTCGCCGCCTTCGCCGCGCTGGTCACCGTCACGGTCATGCAGAACCGCAACGAGATCTCCGGGACCCAGGAGGTCGTCATCATCGCGGCACTAGGCATAGGCGTGACGGCGCGGATCATCATGAGCCAGACGAAGATCACGATCGCTCATCGTGAGACGCGGGCTGCCCTCGAGGCGAAGGAGCTGGCCCTCAAGGAAGCCGATGAGGCCCTTGACCGCGTCCGCGAGGCGAACGAAACACTCCGGCAGTCCGAGGAGCACCTGCGGCTGGTCTTCGAGGCTGCGGTCGACGGGATCGTCGAACTCGACGCCCGGGACATCATCCTGCGCGCGAACGAAGCCTTCTGCGGCATGGTCGGGCTGGATCGGACGTCGGTCGAAGGTGAGCCGTGGACCGCTCTCGCCGCCGCCATCACCGGCGCCGACGCGGGATTCGCCGCGCTGCCGAGCACCGGTTCGGGCCACATCCAGCGGACCGAGGGCCAGCCCCTCTACCTGGAGTCACGCACCTCGGCGATCCCGATGGAGCCACCGCGCCGCCTCCTTTTGGTTCGCGATGTAACGGCCGGGCGCGTGGCAGACCAGACCATCCGCTCGCTGTTCCAGTTCCTGCAGGACCGCGACGAAGACCGGACCCGCCTCCTGCGGCGAACCAACGCCGCCATCGAATCCGAACGCAACCGCATCGCGAGGGACCTCCACGACGGGCCGGTGCAAGGCGTGAGTGCGGCGTCGCTCAGCCTGGAAGCCGCACTCCTCATGATCAAGGCCGGCGACCTGGACCGGGGAACGGAAGTGCTGACGAAGATCCGGAAGGAGCTGACGGAGGAGGCAGATTCCCTCAGGGCGCTCATGTCGGGACTCCGCCCGCCCGTCCTGGAAGAGCGAGGGCTCATCCCCGCGCTCCGAGAGACCCTGTCGCGGTTCGGAACCGACCACGACATCCTTACGACATTCAGCGGAACCCTCGCCAAACCGATCCCCCGCGATCTGGAGACGCTCGCGTATCGGGTGGTGCAGGAGGCCCTGTCGAACGCCGGCAAGCACGCGAAGGCCGGGCGGATAAGCGTGAACGTCGAAGCCGACCTCACCCAACTTCGGATCGAGATCGAGGACAACGGCACCGGTTTCGACAGCGCCAGGGCGCGAGAGTTCCTCCATCAGGGGCGGGTCGGACTTGCCTCG
>JAXDJY010000051.1:0-3440 GCA_034667445.1 Actinomycetota bacterium
CCCGTTGACAACGTCGTCCCCGACAGCGTAGGCATCGACCCGAGTCCGAAGGCGGCACCTCCGGCAACAACGCCGACCACCAGCGTGATCGTAACGAGGACCCCGATGAAGGTCATCGCTGCCGCATACTTCGCCAGGACGAGCCGGGTCCGCGACACCGGCCGCACGAGCAGTGACCGTAAGGTCCCGGCCTGTGCCTCTCCGGCGATCGTGTCCCCGACGAGCATGCCGGCGGCCAGGGGCAGGAGGTACGGCTGGATCACCGAGAGCCCGGAGAGCGCGGCGAAGTATCCGCTCACCGTGATCGGAAACAGGAACGGCGTGGATGAGGTGGCCGAACCGGCCGTGGGCGGGTTCAACCGGAGCGAGACGACGATGATGACCGGGACGCCTGCGAGGATCAGCGCGAGAAGCCAGGTGCGGCCCCTCCGCAGCGTCTTGGCGAGTTCAACCGCGTACATCGTCCCGATCTATGAGCGACAAGTAGGCAGCTTCGAGCGGGTCGGGGTCCGGGGCCAACGCCTCTACCTCGACCCCCGCAGCGATGAGCCTCGCGTTGAGCGCCGATGGGGACATCCCGTCGAGTTCGACCGTGAGCCATCCGGCTCCTGGCTCGACGGCGCCGAGATCTACCCCACTCCGGAGTTCGGTGACTGCTTGTGCGGCCCATCGCCGGTCCTGCACTTTGATCCGCACTCGGGTGGGCGGTTCCACCAGCGACGCAGGGGGACCCTGCGCCACCAGGCGTCCCGAGGACATGAAGCCGACCCGGTCGCAGATGGTTTGGATCTCCCCGAGCAGATGGCTGGATACGAGGATCGCCGCCCCCTTGTCGCGGAGCCGCCGCAGCAGCTCGCGGACCTGGATCATCCCGCGGGGGTCCAGTCCGTTCGTCGGCTCATCCAGCAGCAACACGTCGGGATCCCCAAGTGTCGCAAGGGCGATCCCCAAGCGCTGGCGCATCCCTTGGCTGTAGGCGCGCACCTTCTTCCCAGCCGCGGCCGAGAGCCCCACGTTGCCGAGCACGTCATCGATCCGTTCAAGGCGTCGATCGGTCTCCCGACCACGCCCACCGGCGCGAGCCATGTACTCGAGGTTCTGCCTGCCCGACAGGTGTTTCCAGAACGCCGGCTCCTCCACGATCGCCCCGACTCGTGCGAGCGTTTCAGCACCGGGGGGACTTCCGAGGATCTCGACGTGGCCCCCACTTGGATGCACCAAGCCGAGCAACATCCTGATCGTGGTGGTCTTCCCGGAGCCGTTGGGGCCGACGAGCCCGAAGATCTCTCCGGCGTCGATCCGAAGATCCAACGATCGAACGACCTCGGCTCCCCGGTAATGCTTCGTCAGTCCTTGCGCAACCACCGCAGATGTCACGGCAGGTTCCGGACATGCCTCTCGACCCGGGGGAGCGCCTGGAAACCGCCGAGGATCCACGTCTTGCCATGTCTGGTGACCTCGGTCGCCGAGCCCACCGCGTTCCACAGCGGGAAGGCATCCACGGCACCATTGGACAGATCGCGCGAGATCTTCCAGGCCACGACGGTCCGCCACCCGCGTCCGAACGTCAGTGTCGATCGCGCTACCGGCCTGTTGTTCAACGCGCGTCCGGCGAAGATCGGCGTGGGGACCACCGTCGCGTGCTTCGGCGGCGTGAAGGAGAAGAGACTTGGGTTGACGGAGTGGAACGAGACCGAGGTGAAGCGGATAGCGACGGCAGGAGGGCCGCTGGGGCGGTTAAAGAACTCGAACATGAGTGGGAGGTGGGTCGTCGCATCCACGCCGAGGACGATCCGTCGAACATGTGTGTGTCGTTGATCGGTGGTGAGGTTCAAGAGGTACGCAGAATGACCCGCGATCGTCGCAGTGCCGCTAACCGAGACGGTCGAGTACGGCGCGACAGCGTTCAGGACGGACCGAGCCATCGCGAACGGATCGGCGGTGATCGAAGGAGAGAAGTTGGCGCCATCGGTCGTGATGTTGCTCGAGGCCAACCGACGAGCGGTCATCGTCTGTGAGTCCCACAGCCACGCGACCGAGGGCTTGGCCACAACCAGGTGCTCCCCGAACGGAAGGATCTCCGCCACCCTGAGGCCCTGGTCGGAGCGCCAGATACGGAATGACGCATGCTGAAGCAGTCCCGGGTACCGGATACCGGCGCGCGCGACGTTCCAATCGGCGCTGACCTGACCGGAAAGCGAGATCGGATGCGAGAGCGCTCGCATGGTGTCGGCAAGCAAGGTTGCCGGCCGGACCTTCGGCAAACGGTTCGCGCCGCTGGCTTGCGCGACGAAGAATGCGCCGGTAGCGACCATGCATCCCACGAGGGCGACGACAGCTGCACGCCGGGGGCGGGGAAGGAAGCGTGCGCGCATATGCGATGGGTATATCACAGAGGCAACGGGATGTTCGACAGCGATCTCAGGCTTTTCACGCGTCCGCCTCGAATTGATCACCTTGGACGCAGAAGACGAACGATGCGAGAAGCGCCGGAACGACGAACCCGAGACCCGCGGTCGTTGCGGAGATGTGGAGCGCCCGCTGCGCTGTGAGCCACGCGAGACCCAGCGGTCCTTGTGCTGCGTAGATGAGTCCCAGAAGCGCCGCGCCCGCGGCTCCCACGAGCGAAGTCCAGATCAAGACCTTGCTCCACGACGATGATCCCCCAACGCGTTTCGCGCTGTCGACAGCCACGCGCGTCGACGCGACGACGAGCAACGCGGCACCGACGGTGGCCAAGGGGATCCACGAGACGGCGCCGATCGAGAGCAACAACGTCGCGCCTGCGATCCCTGCAGCCTCACGAACGGCTCTCATCTCGCTCGCGAGCACGCTTGACCCGAAGGCCACGAACTGGAGATAGGCTGCGCCCGATCCGATCACAGTGTCATCGAGGCCGAAGGGGGCGAGGCGTCCCCGCCAAGCGACGAGCACCAGCGCCGCCATCGTTTGGAAGGCGAACGCCCCGGTTGCGATCGAGACCTCCGGACGATGCCGGCTCGTCGGGGTCTCATGCGCCAGATATCCGGCCATCCCGATCGCACAACAGATCGCCCAGGGGATCGCCAGCACCGCGGACTTCGGTCCACGGGCGATGAACATGGAGCCGATCACCGAGGCAGCGGCGATCGGTTGCACGCTCCACGCGAACCCTCCGATCCGGCCTCGGTCATACGGTCGAGAGAGCAGGAACCATCCAAGCGGAGCGACCACGAGGACCCCGACCACGATCAGGAGTTCGAGCCAACCCAGGCGAGCTGCGGCGGGACCGATCGCGAGGAGCGATAGAGCGACGCAGATCGCAGCGCCAAGAACCAAGCGCCTGGTCATGCTTCGGTAGGTCGATACACCGGTGTTCAGGCGCTCATCCTAGGGGCGACGACACGCCGTCCGTTGGCCTCAGCCGAACGCCACCGATCGGTTCGTCGCAGGAACAAGGA
>JAXDJY010000052.1:0-6933 GCA_034667445.1 Actinomycetota bacterium
CTCGTCGGGAACCCCGGGGCCGCGGTCTTCCACCGCGATCTCGGCGCCGCCGGCCATGGCGACCACGCGGACCTCCACCGGCGAACCCTCCGGCGTGTAGCGGGCGGCGTTCACCAGGAGGTTGTCGACGATCCGCTCGACCTTCGCGGTATCCACGGACACCGTCACGCTCTCGCCGCTGACCACGAACGCCCGCCCGGCGAGCGCATCGCAGTGATCGGCAACCGAACGAGCCAACTGGCACAGATCGGTCGGCGTTCGATCCGGTTCGATCAAGCCACGATCCAGGCGTTCGACGTCGAGGATGTCGGTGAGGAGGCGGTCCATCCGGATGGCGCGATCTGCGATCCCCCGCAGGAAATCACGCCGTTCCTCTTCAGCCAGCCGGAGGTCGGGGTTCACGAGAGTGCTGGCGGATCCGAGGATGGCGGTGATCGGCCCCTTCAGGTCGTGGGACAGCGCGTGCAGCACCGTGTTCTTCAACCCGTCGAGTGCCCGCAGTTGTTCGACCGCAAGGTGTTCCCGGCTGAGCGCCTCCTTCAGCGACTTCTCGGCGATCTTCTGCCCGGTGATATCCAGGAGGAACCCCTGCGCATATTCCTTGCCGTCGGCACCGTCGATGATCCTGGCCACCTCACGAACCCAGACGGGGCGGCCGTCCTTGGCAACGAGTCGATACTCGGTGTCCCACATCTTGAGCGACCCCCCGGGGGGCGCGAACGTGGCGAGCACCTCGTTCCGGTCGTCCGGGTGCAGGATCTTCCGCCAGAGGTCGGGTTCCTCTGTCCAGTCCTGCACCGTGTAGCCAAGGATGGTTTCGGTTTGGGGACTCGTGTAGATGTTCGTCGATGCCCCGTCGACCTGGTCGACGAACACGACGGCGGGCAAGGTCTCGACCAGGCTCTGATAGCGAAGCTGCGCCGCCTGGAGTTCGGCTGCTGATTCCCGTGCCTCTGTGATGTCGAGCATCACGCCCTGCCACATCTTGACGCCGGTGTGGGGGTCGCGCAGGAGAACGGACTCGTCGCGGAACCAATGGATCTGACCGTCCTTGGCGATGACTCGGTATTCCATGAGGAACGGCTCTCCGTTGCGATCGACCCGCGCGTCTTCGGCGACGACATCGGGGAAATCGTCAGGATGCGTGATGGTGTTCCAGAGATCGTCGTTGAGAAGTTCTTCCGCGGTGTATCCGAGTATCGCGCCTGCTTGTGGGCTGATGTAAGCGGTGCGGGTGCCGGTTGGACTGGTCGGATCGTCGATCTCGGTGTAGGTGATGGCCGGGATCTGTTCGACGAGCGTCTGGAACCGAACCTCGGCGGCGCGAAGCTCCCGCAGGATGGAGATCTGAGGGTTGGCTGCGACCTCCCTGATCAGCAGCACCTCGCTGTCGCCGTCGCCGGGGATGCGCTCGGTGGTGATGAGCCCGGCTAGCGGTTCCTCCCAGAGTCCGAGTTGATCGGTGGTGGCTCCGAGCACCTCACTGCGGGCAGCTTTCAAGAGCCGAAGGAACGCATCGTTGGCCTCGAGGACGACGCCGTCGCTGGACACGACGAGGAGTCCCTCGGGACTGTCATGGAACAACCGCTGAAGGACCCCTGCGGGCAGCGAGGAGATATCGCCTTTCATCATCATCTCCGGCATCGACGGGAACGGCGTCGCCCTTGATGGTCACTTGGTACGGGATGCGTATCCGGCGCCGGCCGGCCAACCTAATCCCATAGTCGTTCCATATGCCACCGATCGTGCGCACGGTCGTGATAGAGGTCCCAGACGGCGCCACCGCGAGCCTCGACCCGCCAGTACTCGCGTTCGCGGCCGTCCTCCCACCACCGTCCCTCGATCTTCCACTTCCCGATGATGTCAACGACTTGATACCGCTTGCCCCGCCATTCGAAGACCGACGGCATCCCGGCATCACGCTCTACCCGAACCTCCTCGTCGTACCGCTTCACCATGGTCGTCAGTCCCATACCGAGAGGCCGTATACACGGACACCCATCCGGTGGATGCTTCCCGGATGACACCCTGTACCCGAACACCTGTTCGAGTGGAGGACGAATGTACCCCCGCCATCAAACATCCGTCAAGACGTCATCCAACGTCCATCGAAGCCTGCACACCTTCCCCACGGACCGGCGTAGGCTTTTCCCCGTGCGAACCTTCCACCCCACCGAAGCAGTGATACTGCGCGAGATGTGGGGCGACCGGGTCTTCGCCGCCCGCCCGGCCCTCGTCATCGCCGACACGCCGGCACTGCTCCAGTTCTACAAACCTCCCGGGGTTCGGATGCAGGTCGCCGTCGGTGCGGACGGTCGTGAACGTCGCCTGCCGGGTGGCGAGTGGACCACGGTGGGGGCGTCGGCGAGCGCCCGCCACGTGCTCTCCTTCGCATTCCCGGACACGCCGTACGCCGTTCTCATGTTCTGGGACCGGGAGTTCCGGTTCGGTGGGTGGTACGTGAACCTGCAGTCGCCACTCGAGCGGACGCCACTCGGGTTCGACACGCGTGAGCACCTCCTGGACGTGGTGATCGCGGCCGATCGGCGCGCATGGCGTTGGAAGGACGAGGACGAGCTCGAAGAGGCGGTTGCGCTCGGCCTGTTCACCGGCCAGGACGCGGTCTGGTTCCGATACTGGGGCGAACGCGCCGTGGAACACGTGCTCCTGCGCGAACCGCCGTTCGACGGGACGTGGGAAACCTGGCGGCCCGACCCCGCGTGGCCCGTCCCGTCGCTCGGCGCGGATTGGGCGAAGGTCTTCTCCCCCGCCTGACCCACGGGGTTGTCGCGAGCCCATGTCTGCGAGAGCGTAAGCGCCATGTCCGACCTGTCCGAACTCCGTTCACGCTTCCCCGCCCTCGCCGGTACCGGCCCGGACGGGCGTCCTGCCGTCTGGGCAGATTGTCCCGGCGGATCACAGGTGCCCGACGCCGTCATCGACGCCATCTCCGCACAGCTCCGTAACGGCGTCTCCAACACGCACGGGGCGTTCCCCGTCAGCCGGGAGACCGACGATCTCATCGCTGAGGCGAGGCGCGCGGGCGCAGCGATCACCGGAGCAGACCCGGGCGAGATCGTCTTCGGCCAGAACGCGACGTCGCTGCTCTTCTCGCTCTCACGCGCCTTCGGAAGGACCCTCGGCCCCGGGGATGAGGTCGTCGTCACGAGGCTGGATCACGACGCGAACATCCGGCCCTGGGTCATGGCGGCAGAGGACGCGGGTGCGACCGTTCGCTGGGTCGATGTCCACGCCGAGGATGCGACCCTGGATCTGGAGTCCTTCGACGCGGCGCTGTCACCTCGCACAAGGATGATCGCCCTGACCATGGCCTCGAACGCGGTCGGCACCATGCCACCGGTGGCCGAGCTGGTGCGACGCGGGCATGCAGCCGGCGCGCTGGTCGCGCTCGACGGCGTGCATCTGGCACAACACCGCGCGCTCGACCTTCACGGCCTAGATGCCGACATCCTCGCGTGCTCGCCGTACAAGTTCTTCGGCCCACACCTCGGCATGCTTGCGGTGCGGCGCGAGCTCCTGGAGAGATGGTCGCCGTATAAGGTTCGCCCAGCCGAGGATGGCGCACCCAACAGGTGGGAGACCGGCACCCAGAACCACGAGGCGCTGGCCGGCCTCATCGCCGCGGTGGGCTACTTCACCGAAGTCGGAGCGACCTACGGCGGCGCCCCCGCAGACGCCTCTACGCGTGCGTCGGTGCTCGCTGCCTACGCTGCCTTCGCGCGCCATGAGGATGGGCTGTCCGCGAGGTTCCTCCTCGGCGTCGCCGAGATCCCCGGGCTTCGGCTCTACGGCATCGCCGATGTGGCGAGGCTGGGCGAACGGACGCCCACCTTCTCCATCACCCTCGAGAACCACGATCCCCTCGAACTCTCGAAGACCCTCGGCGACCGCGGCATCTACACCTGGGAGGGCCACTACTACGCGATCGAGCTTTTCGATCGGCTCGGTATCAACGAGCACGGCGGCGCGGTTCGGATCGGGTTCTGCCACTACCACTCAGCCGACGAGGTCGACCGAGTGCTGTCGGAATTGACCGACCTCGCACGCACCTGAACGCTAGCGAGCGGGGAAGGCGATGCCCCGCGCCATCATGAGGCGCCGATAGACAGCGAGGGTGCGATCGATCACGCCTCGTTCGTCGAACTGCTCCACGGCGCGCAGGCGGCCGTGTTCGCCCATGGTCCGCGTCTTCGCGGGATCGGCCAGTGACGACAGCACCGCATCCGCGAGCGCGTCCGCATCGCGGGCCGGGATCAGGATGCCGGTCTCCCCGTCGAGGATGACCTCCCGGCATCCTCGGATGTCGGTGGCGATGACGGCCCTGCGCATCGCGGATGCCTCGATCGCACTGCGCGGCATGCCCTCCCGATACGACGCCAGGACGAACAGATCCATCGCGGCATAGACGGCGGGCATCTCGTCCGTTGCGGCGGCCCCGTGGAACACGACACCTTCGCGTCGGGCTTCATCGACCACCGCAGAGGGCAGCCCATCGTCCTTGCCGGGCTCCCGCTGCCCGACCGCCACGAACACGGCCCGCGGCTCGTTCGCGCGTACCCGGCGGGCCGCTTGGATGAACTCCGCGTATCCCTTCTCTGAGACGAGCCGTCCGACCGTGCCGATGACGATCCCGTCCCTGGGAACGCCCCAGCGTTCGCGTACGCGCGTCACGAGCGCCGGGTCGACGTTCGCCGGATCGAAGCGCTTGAGGTCGACCCCGTTGCCGAGCCACGACGCCCGTGCCCCCGGCACCATCCGCTCGCGGAGCGCGCGGCGAAAGTCCTCCTGGCTCTGGAAGAACTCGTGATGGGACGCATGCATCGCCCACCGCTCGGATCTGTCGGCGACGAAGCGCTTGAGCGGGGGAACCTCGGGGTTCGCGTACAGGCCGTGGACCGTGTTGACGATCACGGGAACGCGCGCGGCGCGGGCTGCCACCCGGCCGAGCACCCCGCTCTTCGGATTGTGCGTGTGGACGATAACCGGGCGCTCCGCCCGCATGAGGTTGACCAATCCGGCGAGCGCGCGTGCGTCCGACACCGGCGTCCAATCGCGGGTCAACCCGTCGATGGACGCGTGGCGGATGCCGGCCTCTCGGAGTTCCGCCACGTCCGGACTCGTCGCCGAGACTCCGAGTACGTCGAAGCCCGCCGCGCCGAACGCCTGGAGCTGACCGGCGAGCAGGGCGCGCAGGGAGAGATCCACGGTGGTGACGTGCATGAGGAGTGGCCGCAGACTCACCGGCGAGTGCCCCGCAGCCGTTCGTACACACGGTCCTCGAGGGGACGCATACCTTCCAGCTTGCGTTTGAAGAAGAACACACCGTCGGACGCGCGCACGGGTGTTCGGGTGATGAGCCCGTCCGAGCCGATCTCGACGTTCTTCAGACCATCGGCGGCGACCGCGTAGCGGTAGTGAGCCGCCACGACGTCATGATGCGCCACGATGGCTCTCGGATAGGCGAAAAGTTCGGGGCGCTCGCCCGTTCGTTCCTCGAGCACATCCTTGGACCGAGCCGCTTCGTCTTCGGCCTCGTCCCGTGAGAGTAGGTCGAAGTCGGTGTGGGTTACCGAGTGCGATCCGACCTCCAGCGATCCCGCCGCGGTCATCTCCTCGACCTGCCCCCAGGAGAGGGGCACCGGCCTGGCGCCACGGGGTGCGCCGCCGGCTCGGATCGGCGCCGGTGACGCGCCTTGGAGGAACGCCGTCGGCAGGAACACCGTCGCCGGGATGTCGAGGTCTCGAAGTACCGGCCAGGCGTTCGTATAGACCTCGCGATACCCGTCGTCGAACGTGACGGCGACCGCGTCCCGGCGCAGCGCTCCGGCCTCCAGTGCCGCCAATCCCTCACGCAACCCGACGACGTCGGCCCGTGCTCGCAGCGCCGTCATCTGCGCGGCGAAGGTGCGGACGGGGAGATCCATCTCCCTGCCCTGCCCGGCGCCCACCCGATGGTAGATCAGGACGCTGAGGCCGGGCCGCTGCTCCCGGCCGGTCATCGCGGCCGGAAGCAGCGCGAGCTTGAGACCTCGCTTCAACAGAGAGGACGTGCGGGCACCGGTGCTCACAACGTCTGGGGAGGGCTGAAGGACCCGGAGCGCCTCGCTGCAGCCCGGGCCTGAGGGGTCACCATGCAGATGAGCATGAACAGATACGGCAGCACCTGGGTCCGCTGGCGCGCGAGGAGCCCGAAGTTCCCCAGGGAGGAGAGGATGAGCGACATCGCCAACCACGAGAGCGCAGCGAACAAGACCATCCCGTTGGCTCGCCAATGCCGGAGCCCGAACCCGATCTCCCGCCGGCGCCGCCACAGCAGGAAGATGAGGACCGCCCCTTCCAAGGAGGCGAGGGTGGGCAGGACCCCGCCCGCCTCTCCCGGCAGGGGTCTGAAGTTCACGGTCACCACCGCGAGGAGGAAGCCCCTGGGCGTGAACGGGCTGACCACACTGTAGTTCGAGGTTCCGCCTCGGGCGCTGAAATCTTGAGAGGCCTGGGTTTCGAACGCGGCGATCGGATCCTGATTGTGCATGTACGTGAGGCTGCTCTGTACGGTGAGCCCGGCGACGACCAGCAGGATCGGACCGAGCACGAAAAGTGTCACCGCCTGCGCCTGCACCGAGCGCGCCCGCGCGGGCCGAAGGAGGAAGGCTCCCACTCCGGCGATAGCGAGGGCCGCCGCCATCGGTGGGCGGATCATCACGACACCGAGCAATCCGAACGCCACGCTGAGCAAGCCGATCCCGTAGCGAGAGCGGAGCACGCAGGTGAAGCCGTAGGTGGCGATGCCCATGAAGCAGACGATCAGCCCGTCTTTCCCCAAGCTCGACGGCCAGTACCACATGGATGGAAGGAAGAAGATCAGGTTGGCCGCCAGCCGATGGTCGCCGTCGGGGAAGCCCAGACGGAACGCCT
>JAXDJY010000053.1:0-3474 GCA_034667445.1 Actinomycetota bacterium
CCACTACGGGGTCGCGAGCGTCCTGTCGATCGCGAAAGCAGTGGACGCGGCCGGCGGGCTTCCCGTCGACCTCGGCCGGGCGTTCAAGGTGAACGGCGCCCCCGTGGGGCCGGGGCCGGTCACGCTCACGGGGCGGCAGACGACGGCGTACCTGACCGGCCCGAACTCGGTGGCGGCCGCGCACTGGGGCTCGTTCTCGGCGGCGCTGCTCCGCGCGGGCCTGGCGTTGCCACGCGGTTCGCTCATCGATACCGATGACGCTTCGGCGGTAGCGCATGCTCTTACCGAAGCGAGGGGAGGGCGCACCGTCGTCCTTCCCGTCACCGACGTAGGTGGGCTCGTTGAGGCGCCCGACTTCGCCGCCATCGACGTGCTCGCGGGTACGTTGCTTGGCTCGGAGGCCCCCCCGATCCCGGTGATCGTCCAGAACGGGAACGGGGTGCCCGGTGTCGGAGCGAAGGTGGCGGCGCGGCTGATCCCCGCCGGTTTCCGTGTCGTGCTTTCGGCGAACGCGCCAACTTTCACCGTTCAGCGAACGTCGGTGACCGCCCTGGGACCGGATGCGACGGGAGCGGCCAAACGGGTGCGACACGTGCTCGGGGTAGGGGTCGTAACCGTGTCCTCGGTACCATCAGGAGTCGGAGAGGTGAAGATCGTCATCGGGAAGGACTTCAAGTGACGGATGTGCACGGAGCGACGAGAACGCTGCCGCCCAGCCGGGAGGTGGCGATCGCGGCAGCGCGCGCGGCCGCCGACAAGCAGTCGACGGACATCGTGGTGCTCGACGTGCACGACATCATCGTGATCACCGACTACTTCGTGATCTGTTCGGCAGGGACTCAACGACAGGTCCGAGCCGTGATCGATGCGATCGAAGCGTCTCTCAAGGAACTCGGCGTGAAGCCGCTTCGGCGTGAAGGTGAACCCGAGGCAGGGTGGTGGCTGCTCGACTACGTGGACGTCGTCGTCCATGTGTTCGGCGAGGAGGAGCGGGAGTACTACGACCTGGAGCGGCTCTGGAAGGATGCCGATCGCGTGAACTGGGAAGACGGTCCTCAGGCGGTCTCGTCGGGGTAAACTGCGCCCCACACGGGCCCATAGCTCAGCTGGTAGAGCGCTTGGCTGGCAGCCAAGAGGTCAGGGGTTCGAATCCCCTTGGGTCCACCCTCTCCCCCGCGGAACCGCCCGTAACAGGGGCTCGTGCGTCGCCCACCTGCTCCATCATCGCCGGTGGAGGGTTGCGCACGACGCGCCCGGCGGGATCTGCTGCGCCGACAGCGTCCGGCCGTCGACGGCGAGGACGTGCGGCTACTCCGGCACCGGGACGCCGCGTGATCGGAGCCCGTCGCTTGGGCCGAGCTTTGACAGCGCGAAGATTCTTCACCCGAGTGCGGCGGACCCACGAAGAGACCGTTCGGTGTAGCCGTCCTCCGCGGTCAGGAACCGGCACAAAGGTGGGGACTTTCGTCATAGACGCCTTGGCTCGATGGTTGTACGGTGATGAACCCCCGAGCAGGAAGGCAGAAGCCGTGAGAAACCTGCGGCCCCCCCGGCAGATCCTGATCCTCCTAGCCAGCGTCGTCGTTCTGACGGCCGGCTCGGTGATGCTTGAGTACCCAACAGCGTCGGCAGCGGTCTGCGCGTCTCGAGTCGGGACGCCCTGCGTGCGAGATTTCGCCGGCCAGCCGAGCTGGGGTTTCGATGGAAGGGTCCGCACGATGCTGCGGGTAGGAAACACCGTCTACCTTGGGGGTCGGTTCACGCATGCGAGCCTCGTCAATCCTGACGGATCCGTCGCCCAGACGGTCGAGCGGGATCACCTGGCGGCCCTCGATGTCACTCAGGGAACGCTCCTTGACTGGGGTCCCCGTATCGTGCCGTCCGGCACTGACAACGGCGACATCTACTCGCTGGTCTCCTACAAGGGCGTTTCAGGGACGTGGGTGATCGCGGTCGGGGACTTCACTTCTGTGGCGACGACTTCGAATGGCAGCTCTTACGGCACGTCAACACGTCAGCACGTGGCCGCGTTCCTGAACGATCGATACGGCTCGCTAACTAGCTTCGCGCCCGACGTCTCTTACCGCCCCCGGACAGCGCTTGTATCCGGTGCGACCCTCTACCTCGGGGGCTCGTTCACGAAGCTCGACGGGCAGAAGCGGTCCGGGCTCGGTTCCGTCACGTTGCCGACAGGAACGCTCAACACATGGGCGCCATCGGCGAACGGGGGCGTAGATCAGCTGGCGGGGCTCGCCAACGGCAATATCGCTGTGGCCGGTGAGTTCACGTCCGTGAGCGACGGTACTCACACGACCACGACGCCGTACCTCGCGGTCGTCACGCCGGGCGGTGCTCTCGCGTGGACTGCTGCCTCGCCGGCGCCGTCGGCCAAAGCCCTTTGTGTGACGACGAACAACAACGACGTGTACGTCGGCGAGGGATTGAACGGCAACGCTGTGGCCGCCTTCAACGGCGACAGCGGGGTCAGGCTCTGGCAGAAGGGCACGAATGGCGACGTGCAGGCGCTCGGGTTCGCCGACGGCCAACTCTTCGCCGGCGGCCACTTCGGCAAGTTCCTCGATCAAGGAGGAACGGCTGTGAAGATCAAGAAGCTCGCCGCACTCGACCCAGCCACCGGCCTCGTCGACACTGCCTGGAAAACGGGAGTCGCCCCCGCGGCGAGTCTGGGCGTCTGGGGCATCACGGGCACCGATGCTTCGAACCCGGACAAGTTGTTCATCGGGGGCGATTTCACTTCTCTCAAGCAGACTCCGAGCTGGCGCTTCGGGCAGTATTCAGTCACGGGCAGCTAGCCGCCCCAGACCTACGCGAGCTATGGCGATTAAGAGCTAGCGAGACATACTCGAGATAGTCGAGCGCGTTGGCAGCGGGCGACGAGGATCCATAGTTCACCCGACGCCGTTCTCCCCAGTGTTCAGGATTTCAGCGGGCGGGCTATTCCTCGGAAGCGGTGCCTGCTCGGAGGATGATCGAGCCTTGGAGCGCGCTGTCCTGACCGAGGATCCGAGGCAGTGTGGTGAACGCCGGGAGACGATGTCGCCCCTGTGGACGTCCCTGACACCGGAGCGGTCGGTGCACCGCTTGGAAGGTCGTTCGGGGACTCCGCGGAACTCGGAGAAGGATCGCCGGAGGGTGGCGGAGTGCTCCTGGAGCTCCCCACCCTCTTAGGTGGTACCTCGATCGTACGGGGCTCTGCGTGTGGATGCTCTTGTCGAGCAAACGGGCGCCCGGCCTCCGTCGAGACCCCGGGGGCCATCAGGGAAACGCCGGCAGCGCCGGTCAGGATCAAGACGGCAACCGCGGTCCACTTGCCGGGGCGCAACCGTCTCGGCCGCCCTCGAGCGATCTGTTCAGAGGGAGACTTATTCAGTCGTCGCAACACCGCCAGGCCCTGGCCTCTGATGGCGGACGCCGCGGGCTCCCATCGCTGCCTGGTGGCCATGGAGTCAGACA
>JAXDJY010000054.1:0-2596 GCA_034667445.1 Actinomycetota bacterium
CGTGTCCCAGAGCTGGATGGCGTCCATCTCACCGAGGCCCTTGAAGCGCTGCGGGGATTCGAGCCTCTTGCCGTTCGTGTTCTTTCGGTATTCGTCCCATTCGTGCTCGGTGTAGAAGTAATGGACCGCCTTGCCGTCCTTCAGCAGATACAACGGGGGCTGGGCCAGGTAGATGTACCCGGCCTCGATGAGCTGGGGCATGTTCCGGAAGAAGAACGTGAGGAGCAGCGTGCGGATGTGCGCGCCGTCCACGTCGGCGTCGGCCATGAGCACGATCTTGTGATAGCGCGCATTGTCCAGGTCGAACTCCTCGGCGATCCCCGTACCGATCGCCGTGATCAGCGCTTGGATCTCGAGGTTCTCCAGGACCTTGTGGATCCGCGCTTTCTCGACGTTCAAGATCTTCCCGCGGATGGGCAGGATCGCCTGCGTGGCGCGATCACGTGCAGCCTTCGCCGAACCACCGGCCGAATCGCCCTCCACGATGTAGATCTCACACGACGCCGGGTCCGACAGCTGACAGTCGGCGAGCTTGCCCGGCAGTGAGCCCGACTCCAGGAACGATTTCCTCCTGGTGAGGTCTCGCGCCTGACGCGCGGCCAACCGTGCCTTCGCCGCACTCGATGCCTTGTTGAAGATGCGCCTGGCGTCCGCAGGGTGTTCCTCCAGCCACGTCGCGAACTGCGCGTTCATGGTGGTCTCGACCAACGAACGCATCGACGCGTTCCCGAGCTTCGTCTTCGTCTGTCCTTCGAACTGGGGGTCACGCAGTTTCACCGAGATGATCGCGATGAGTCCCTCGCGGACATCCTCACCGATGAGGTTGTCGTCCTTCTCCTTGAGGAGCTGCTTCGCGCGTGCCCAGCGGTTCAGCACGTTGGTCAGGGACTTCTTCAACCCCTCCTCGTGCATACCGCCCTCGTGCGTGTTGATCGTGTTCGCGAACGAGTAGAACGATTCGGTGTATCCGCCGTTCCACTGCATCGCGATCTCGACCTCGGAGTCCTGCTCCTTCGCCTCGACGGCGACGATCTTGTGCAGCACCTCCTTCCCCTGCGCGAGGTACTTCACGAAGTCCACGAGCCCACCGTTGGCCTTGAACACCTCTTCGTGTTTGGGGGTCTCTCGTTCGTCGATGAGCTTTATCTCTGCGCCCTTGTTGAGGAAGGCGAGTTCCCGGAGACGCTCGGCGAGGGTCTCGCGCTTGAACACGAGCGTCTCGGTGAAGACCTCCTCGTCGGGCCAGAACTGGATCGTGGTGCCCGTCTTCGTGGTCGCCTTGCCCTTGGTGAGCTTCTTCGTCGCCTTGCCCCGCGCGAACTCCTGGGTCCACGTGAAGCCGTCGCGTTGGACGGCCACGGTCAAACGCGAACTCAGCGCATTCACGACGGAGACGCCGACCCCGTGGAGGCCGCCGGAGATGCGATAGCCGCCGCCGCCGAACTTCCCTCCGGCGTTCAGCGTGGTGAGCACGACCTCGACCGCAGGCCGGCGGTCCTTCGCGCCGGGGATCGGTTTCACGGGGATCCCGCGGCCGTTATCGACGACGGTTACCGAGCCATCCTGGTTGATCGTGACGACGATCTTGTCGGCGTGACCCGCCATCGCTTCGTCGATGCAGTTGTCGACCACCTCGAACACCAGGTGGTGCAGACCGCGTGCGCTGGTGGTTCCGATGTACATCCCCGGGCGGAGCCTGACGTGTTCGACGCCTTCCAGGACCTGGATGTTGCTGGAGTCATATCCCTGTTGTTTCTTCGCTTTCGCGGTTGCCAACCGTCCTCCGATCGGGGCCGCGCGGCAGCCCACACAGGTGCGGGGGCGGCGCGCGGAGAGTTGTCGCGCGTACCCCTTGATTCTACCGAATCCGGGCCCTCTTCGACCCGGTTTAGAGCGCCGAATTTAGCCTTGTGACCTGCGGTTTCGCACGATGACCGTCACGTGGCGGACGGGGTCTCCTCCAAGGGCTTGATTGGCCTGTCGTTTCACCTCATCGGCCATGAATCGGACCTGCGCCGCCCACGCCCCGTTGGCCGCGCCGACCGTCAGAACGCCCGCCTCCAGGGCGACCGGCTCGGTCTGATCCGCGAGGCGGGCGCCCACCACGTCGATCCACCGGGAGGCGAGCGAGGCAACCGGCATGCCGCGGCTGAAGACGTCCTCGGCCATGAGCCCATCGATCACCGAGCCCAGGGACACGGGCTCCTTGGAGCGCGGGTCCTTCCGCTTGCCGAACCCCTTCGCCTGCGGCATCAGGCGGCTCCTCGAGGCGCCACGGTGCCCGCAACGACGTCCCAGATCGCGTCCGCCCCGGCGGGGATATCGGCGACGTCGGCCACCGTGATCAGCACCTGCCCGCCGCGCGCGGCCAAACGCGCCGCGATGTGGTCTCTCCGCGCGGGGTCGAGCGCGCTGAACGGGTCATCGACCAGCAGGAGCGGCGCTTCACCGATCTCGGCCTCTACGGCACCGGCAAGCCCGAGCCGCAGGCACAGCGCCGCCGCCCACGTCTCCCCGTGCGAACCGAACGCCCGCGCGCCCATATCTCTCACCGCGAGATCGAGATCGTCGCGGTGGGGACCCACTAGGGAGGTTC
>JAXDJY010000055.1:0-4168 GCA_034667445.1 Actinomycetota bacterium
TGGTGTGGGGAGGCGCCATCATCGTGTTCGGCTTCTCCCATTGGCTGTGGCTCTCGCTCGTCATGCTAACCATCGCCGGGATCGGCGACATGGTCAGCGGGATCTTCCGCGCCACGATCCTGCAGAGCGCGGTGAAAGACGCCTACCGCGGCCGGCTGGAGGGGATCGGCATGGCGGTCTGGGCAACGGGCCCCGCCCTCGGCAGCGTGGAATCGGGGGTCGTTTCCTCTCTCGCCGGAGTGCCCTTCTCTGTGGTCTCGGGAGGCGTGCTCTGCATCCTGGGGGTTGGTGTGCTCCACCTGCTCCGGCCGGGTTTCGCCGCATACGACGCGCGCCATCCCAGGGCTTGACCCTGCTCCCTCGCCTTGCCGTCAGTTCTCCGGCGCCGGTATAGCATCGCCGCATATCGCTCTAGGAGGTTCGCCTTGCGCCGAGGTTCGTCCGTCTCTTTGCTTGCTGTGGTTGGGCTGTTGCTGACGGCCCTGCCCGCCAGCGCCGCCGTTCCCACCAACGTCAACGTCAGTCGTATGAAAGGCAACCAATCCGAGGCCGCGATCGCGGTGGATCCGACCAACTCCCAGAATGTGGTGGTGCTCTCGAATCTGGAGAGCCCGGGGCTCATGCTCGGCGTGAGCCACGACGGCGGTGCCACGTTCGTACGACGCCAATTCGCGAACGACACCTACCCGGCCCATTCCTTCGGGTTGGCCTGCTGCGACCCGACCATGTCGTGGGATGACTTCGGGAACCTCTTCATGGTGTGGCTGGACGAGAACGATTTCGGGATCATACGGATCGCGCTGTCGACCGACGGCGGCGATACGTGGGCGCAGATCCCCGCATACCAACCGGCCCCGCCGCCCCGGCCACGGAGCGCCGCCACGCTTCCGGTCAAGACGACGGATGACCCCGACGACCGCGGCTCCGCGGTCGACCAGCCGACCGTGACCACCGGCGACGGCGCGGTGTGGATGGTGTGGAACAACAAAGGGATCATGCAGGCCGTCGGTGCCGCGGTCACGGGGCTCGGCATCGTGGCGCCGTTCGGCGACGACCAGAACATCCCCCACACCAAGGGCTGCAGTTTCGGGGATGTCGCTGTCGGTCCGACGGGGGCGGTCATGCAGGTCTGCACCCGCGATGCGGGCAAGCCGAAGATCGCGGAGATCCGCACGAACGTCGACCCGGATGGAGTCGGGCCGGACCCCTTCGGTGCTTCGACGCTGCTCGGCACGACCAACGTGCAGCAGTTCGAACCCATCACGCCACAGCACAACCGGACGGTGGACAGTGAGACAGGCCTCGCGTGGGATCGGAGCGGCGGTCTGCACGATGGACGCATCTATCTCATCTACACAGACTCCGCGAACCCGACCAGCAGCCAGACGGACGTCTTCATGCGGACGAGCGATGACGGCGGGAACACCTGGACCGACCGCGTGCGAGTGAACGCCGAACGGCGTGGCGCCCAGTTCCTCCCGCGCATCGCGCTGGACCAAACAACCGGGTTGGTGGCGGTGGGCTGGCACGACTGCCAGAACGACATCGGCGACAACCATTTCGGGGACACCGACGGCATCAAGAATGACGACGCGATGTACTACATGACGACGACCGACGGCAGCGGCGTCTTCGCTCCGGAGATCCGGGTCAGCAAAGGGGTGTCGAACTCAGCGGACGCCAACAACGGGATCGACTTCGGCGACTATACGGGTCTGGCGTTCCAGGACGGTGTCGCCCATCCGGCCTGGGCCGACAACTCAGACTCGACCGGGGACAACCCCAACGGCAAGCTCCACCAGTTCGACATCTACACGGCGAGCGTCCCGGTCACCTAGCCGGCGGGCGCCGACACCGGCTGGTGGCTCACGAGGCCGGCCGCCTCCGCCTCGCGGACGGTGGCGCGGCCCGGGATATAGCGGTTCGCGATGAAGGCGGCGACCAGAAGTACGCTGCCCCCGAACACGAGCGCCGGGTGGAACCCACGCATGAACGCGTCGGCGTAGGCCGACTTCACGCCTGTCTGGACTCCGTTCGTGAGACCGAGCTTCGCGGCGACCTGCCCGACGGGTCTCCCGTTCGCCACGCCCTCGGCGACCTGCTGGATCTTCGCGGGCGCGAGGCCCAGGTGCGCGAGGGCAGGCCCGAACGAAGCCCGCAACTTGCTTTCCAGGATCGCACCGAGGAGGGCGATCCCGAGCACCCCGCCCACCTCGCGGCTGGTGTTCGTCATCGCGGAGCCCAACCCGGCCCGCTGGGGACCGACGGAGTTCATGACCGCGGCCGTCATGGGGGCCATCGTGGCGCCCATCCCGTGGCCCATGATGAGGAACAGCGGCGCCATGTAGAGGTAGGACGTGTTGGCCTGCAGGAACAGTCCGAGCGCGAGCAATCCGCCGCCGGCGAGGATCAACCCGTAGGTCATGGGCGCGCGCGAGCCGTGGGTAGACGCGTACTTCCCGCTGTTGGGGGCCGTCACGATGATGGCGAGCGTCATCGGAAGGAACCCGGCCCCCGCCATGAAGGGGGAGTAGCCGTGGACGTTCTGCATGTAGAGCGTGAGGAAGAAGAACGTCGCGAACATCCCGAGCGACACGGCGAACGCCACCGTGTTCCCGGCGGAGAAGGCCGGGATGCGGAAGAACCGGAGCGGCATCATCGCGTGGTCGCTCTTCAGCTCCCAGAGGAGGAACGCGACCATCAGGACCACGAACCCGACGAACGCCGAGAGGATCAGCGGATCGGTCCAGCCTTTCACGTTCGCCTCGATGAGCCCATAGGTGACGCTGACCAGCGACGCGGTGCCGAGCACAAGACCCGGGATGTCGAGCCGCCGGGCTTCTTCCGAGACGGACTCGGTCACGTTCTTCCGCGCGACGAAGAACGCCACCATCCCGATCGGAACGTTGAGGAAGAACACCGATTGCCAGCCGAGGTGTTCGACCATGAGGCCGCCGAGCGTGGGACCGAGCGCGAGCGCGATACCGGACACGCCGGCCCAGATGCCCAGCGCCTTGGCGCGCTCGTGGGGGGGGAAGGTGACCGTGATGATGGAGAGGGTGCCGGGGATGAGAAGCGCCCCTCCGATCCCCTGAAGGAAGCGGAACGCGACCAGCTGGCCGGTGGTCTGTGAAAGGCCACACGCGAGGGAGAAGACCGTGAAGATGGTGAGCCCGCTCAGGAACATCTTCTTCCGGCCGTACCGATCGCCGAGGATCCCGCCGGTCAGCAGGAGCGAGGCGAACGCGAGGACGTAGCCGTCGACGATCCACTGGAGGCTCGAGAGGCTCGCTCCCAGCCCGTCCTGGATGCGGGGGAGCGCAACGTTCACGACCGTGTTGTCGAGCATCGCCATCGCGAGGGCGAAGCACATCGTGAGCAGCACGATGCCCTTCTCGCGGGCATTCTCACCTTCGAATCCGAACAACCTTCACTCCTTCCGTGCGGGAGGTACCGTCGGCAGACATCCGACGCATGCGAGTGCTAACACCTGCGGGGTCGTCAAGATTCCGTACCCACCCGGGAAGACTTAGGCAACCTTCCGATAGAGTCGAACAGAGATCGGGACGAAGACCAAGAGTATCGCGATGATCCACAACGCCGACTTGAGGAGCAAGCCGCCGGGCGTGTCGCCCGGGGGAGGAAGGATCGCGACATGGTGGACGTGGTCGTAGACGCGGCCGACCGTGAGGTAGCGGACGGTGTTCGCCCAGATGGTCACGGGGTTGTTCCGCGCTATCGTCTGCAGTACCGATGGCATCCCCGTGACCGGGACCAGCGCCGAGCTGATGAACGTGAGCGGGAAGATCCAGGTGAAGCTCGCCGCCTGCACCGATTCCGTGTCCTTGATCGCCAGGCCGATCGACGCCGAGACCCAGGAGAACGCATAGCCGACAGCGAGGGACAGTACGACGGCGGCCACCGCGTCGATGGGCCCCGACTGGAACGAGAACCCCACCAGGTAGCCGACGGCGATCATGAGGCAGACCACGACGAAGTTCCGGCCCAGGTCGGCGAAGGTCCTGCCCGCCAACACTGCCGACCTCGCCATCGGCAGCGACCGGAATCGGTCGATGATGCCCGAGCTGAGGTCCTCCGCCAGTCCGATCCCCGTGTTGGTGGATCCGAAGATGGCGGTCTGGACGAAGATCCCTGGGATGAGGAAGTT
>JAXDJY010000056.1:0-4104 GCA_034667445.1 Actinomycetota bacterium
GACCAGGTGCAGGCACATCGGGCCGGTGGCCAAGACGCCACCGATGAACTGCGTAGCCATGCCCCACGACTGCGTGCTTCCAGTGCACGCGGTGAACGTCACCGAGTCGGTCCCCTGGTCGAGGCGATAGCTCCCGTCCCGGTTCTGTGGACTGACCGGTGGGTAGTTCAGGGATGCCATGTCTCGATCCGCCTCGGCGATCGACACCGTCACCTGCGACCCGTCCTTCACCAGGATGAGCACCTTCGAGCCTCGCGCGTGACGCTCGGTGCCCGGGCCGGATGGGAACATCTCCACATGCGGTAGCCAGACGAACGCGATCCGGCCGCTGATCACCGAAACGTCCTTCCAGCCGGGGGGAAGGTTGCCGCCGACCGCGTTGTCGCAGCCCATCTGAACCGTCGACGGCGTGGGAGAAGGAGGAAGCGGTCCTGAACCCGATGAACGCACCGATCGATCGGTCCCATCGAATGCCCTAACGACGAACACCGAGCCGGCCACGCCGACGGCAAGCGCAACGAAGATCGTCGCCAGTCGTGAACCCCGGTTGCCCGCCCGGGATCCAGGCCATGCCTGTGGCACCGGTGAAACGCCGACTCCACGGGCACGATGCCCGATCTCCTCCCACAGATCGG
The DNA here is from genome assembly GCA_034667445.1 of Actinomycetota bacterium. Taxonomy (GTDB): domain Bacteria; phylum Actinomycetota; class UBA4738; order UBA4738; family HRBIN12; genus JANXVR01. The sequence continues at coordinate 636 of JAXDJY010000056.1, forward strand.
GTGCTGCGTTGCGGTCGAGAGCGCGGAGCGTTGTGGTCAGGTCATCCATCATCTACCTCCAGTAGCTGCTTGAGGCGAGCGCGGCCCCGGTGCAGGTGCACCCCGATCGTGCCCTTCTTCGTCCCGAGGATCACCGCGATCTCGTCCAGGGCGTAGCCCGCGTAGTAGTGCAGGATCACCGCTGCCCGCTGACGCTCAGAGAGCTGGGCCAGCGCTGCGAACAGCTCAGGTGGTTCGGGGGGTGCCTGTCCCGACTCGGCGAGTTGGGCAAGGCTGCCCCGGCGTTTGAGCTCATCTCCGGCGACGCGGAAGGCGACACGCCAGAGCCAGGGCACCGGCTCCCGGATCGCGCTGGCCGAGGAGATCCCTCGGGCGAACGCCTCCGCCACGGCGTCGCGCGAGACGTCCCTGTCCCCCGTGTAGCCGAGCAGGGCGTGATAGAGCCGCGCACCCTGCTCTCTGTAGAGGCGCTCGAAGTCGTGCCCGGTGGCGATCGTCGTCTCCCGCGTCACGTGATAGTGACGCTTCTGGACCTTCCTTGTTTTACAGAGCAGACCCAGTTTTCGGAGAAACGGTGGCTACCTAGGCAGACGCTTTGCGTCTGTTCGATGGCGCAGGGGGAAGGAGAATAGGCTTGTCGGCGGGGACCTCGTCGAGCACGATCTCGGTCTTCACGTGTCCACATCGATAGATCGCCCAAAGAACGAGCCCGCCCTCTTCCGGATGCACCCCGGAGAGTCTTACCCCGACGACGCCACACTCTTCACAGAACGGAACTGGTGTGTTCATGGATGGCAGTTTCGTCGTCCAAGCCCCGCGAGTACATTCGCCAGAGGTAGCGACTCGAGCCCCCCCGATACCCCGTCCTAACTAGGACCTACGGACTCCTCCGAGCGTCGGTGAGACGCGGACGCCGCCGTATCTACCCCGGGATCGCGTAGCGCAGGAAGAGATGCGCACCCTGTTTCCGGATGCTCAGAAGATCGCCCGAGATCGATGCGGACGGCAAGAGCTCGGCGCCCTCGACCAGGCCTGGGCGACCACCTGCTTCTCCACGGCCGGCAAGGATCGGGGAAAGCGTGAGGAACAGCTCATCGAGGAGGTGGCCCTCGAGGAGACCGCCGATGACAGTGGGGCCGCCTTCCGCGAGCACGACTCGATGTCCGTCGCTGGTGAGTCTTGCCATCACTTCGGTCAGGTCGATCCTCCGGCCGCCCCCCAGGGCCACGACAGTCGATGTCCCGGGCAGGCGGTCGCCCAGGGTTTGCGCACCGGCGTCCGTCGTGAGAATCAGCGCCCCCGCCTGCAACGCGGGGTGGTCCGGATCGAGCTCACCGCGTGCGGTAAGCACCACCAGGCGAGGTGCGTCGGAGCGACCGAGACCGCTCCGGAGCTGGGCGAATCCAGCCGTGGCGTCCGGGTAGATGTAGTCGGACGTCCACAACGAGGCAGGTGAAGCGCGAAACGTGCCCGCCCCGATGACGATGGCATCGGCGCACGCCCTGAGCAGACCCATCACGAAGCGGTCGGCCTCGCTCCGGCCGCTGATCAGCATGCTGGAGTTGTTCATGCCCTGGATGGCGACGACTCCATCGAGCGACGCAACGAAGTTCGCGTACACGCGGGGCTCGTCGAACCCGAGATGCCCTCCGTATCGCCGTTCGAGATCTTCCGGGAGCTCGTAGGACGGCAGTCCTCCGGTTTCGAAGAGCATCTCCAGCGGGATCACGGATGCATCTTAGGACGCCTCTGGTGCTGAGGAGGTGCTCGCATCCCGGCGGGGTAGGGTTGATCGATGCGAACGGGTCTTGACGTGAAAGATCTTGGCGGGTTCCTCGACGAGCCTCGTGTCGCCGTGATAGCCACCCTTCGCAAAGATGGTTCGGTCCTGCTGTCATCCGTCTGGCACGAATGGCGCGACGGAGGCTTCAACGTGTGGATCGGAAAGGATGACGTTAAGGCTCGCCATCTGCGCCGCGATCCCAGAATCACCCTCCTGGTTGCCGGCTCAGAGCCGCCCCTCAAGGGGATCGAGATTCGCGGGGAGGGACGGTTCGTCGAAGAAGCGGTCACGGAAACCGCGGTGCGCATCGCGACCAGATACGTCGGGCGCAAAGAGGCTGTGAGATACACCGGAACCTTCGCAGGTGAGGATGTCATCGTCCGCATCGAACCGGGCGAGTTGCGAGTGTGGGACTTCGCCGACGATTACCGAACCGACTGAATCGTCACGCTGCGAACTTCTCAGCTGTCCAGTGCCCGGCTGCATGGAACCATCGGCCAAATGAGTTCGTCTAGTTCGATCAGGCCACCACCCGGCCTTCGATCTGCGAGGGGAGTCGTGTCGAGACTGAGACTGGCCGTTGTCATATCCCTTGCGCTGCTCGCCCCGGCGTGTGGCGGCTCGGTTAGGAGCAGTTCGACCACCAGAACTGGGTCATCTCCGACGCCGAGCGTGTCGGGTTCGACGAAGGCCTCAGTATCAGCCGCGCTCCCCAACGTGCCGCATTGCCGCCGGACACAGCCCAAACTCATCACTGAGAGCACTCCCATACGCCCGACGAGCGGACCGCCCGGGACCCATGTGGAGCTGTCGGGCCCGACCGGGCGGGACGAGAACGGGAGATTAGCACCGGCGTCGAAAATCGAGGTGTGGTGGAACACAAATGTCTCCTCGAGTGAGGTCGCGAACGCGCCACCGCTCAAGCCGGGCCCGGTTGTCCTTCTCGCGACAGACGGGCAGATGGACCGATGCAGGTTCACCGTGCACTTCGATATTCCGAACGTCCGCCCCGGGAAGTACCGGATCTTCGTATTCATATTCTTTCCACATGACGGCTACGGTCAAGAAGGCATCCAGGCCTTCGCCGTGACATGAGAGAGGCAGACCACTACATCGACTGATATGGCGTGAAGAGCTGAACCGGGCCGTCCGCAAGATTCGCTCGCAACTCTGCGCTCGCTTCGCCGAGGAGCTCGCCGTGAACAACGGAGACCATCGCAAGGATGGTTTCGGATAGGTCGCGAAGGTTCTCCCAGTGCTCGATGGCCGCTGCGGAGTCCCTGTACCGCTCGATGACCATGCACTCGGACTCATCGTCGTTGAGGTAGGTGTCGAACTGCAGCGTTCCGCTGTCCTTGGTCCGCACGATCTCCATGGCCTCAGCGGACAAGCGCTTGTACTCCTCGGCCTTGCCCTCGTGGAACTTGAAGCGAGCGATGCCTAGAATCTCACCCACGGTTCCGGCCTCCATTCTGCGTTGCTGGGATCGACGTGCTCGATTACCGGGGCGAACGCTACGCCAATTCAGACGATACCCCGGGCCGAAGGCTGGGCAATCGTCCGGCCGCGGCCTCGCTCGCCCCGGCGTCGACTGCCGCGATGGCGAATGGGTGATGGCAGCGCAACTAGCTCATGGGCTTGCGGGTGACTCAGGGGTGAGTGAACTCAACGCTATCGGGCCGCCAC
>JAXDJY010000057.1:0-8368 GCA_034667445.1 Actinomycetota bacterium
AGGCCGAGATGCCGACCAGCTCGAGCAGCTCGCCAGCGCGGCGTTTGGCGGCGTCGCCGTTCGCGACGCCGTGAAGTTCCATCGGCTCGATGATCTGCGTGCCCACGCGCTGCACCGGGTTGAGCGCATTCATCGCTCCTTGGAAGACCATCGCCACCTCCCGCCAGCGGTGTGGGCGCATCGTCTCTTCACCGCCGGCCATGATGTCGACGCCGTTGACGCGGACCTCACCGCGAACCGAGGCGCTGGGTGGGAGCAGCCCCATCAACGCGAGGATCGACGTCGTCTTGCCGCAGCCGGATTCCCCGACCAGACCCATGCGTTCTCCGGCATCCAAGGAGAAGTTCAAGCCTTGCACGGCATGGAGTTCGCCACGATGGGGTAGGTCGAACCAGACATGGAGGTCGCGGACCTCGAGAAGAGGGGCCGTCATCGCGCACCATCCACGGGCGGGCGCACGCGGAAGCCCTTGATGGATAGGTGTGCCACCTTCAAGCGAGGGTTGAGCGCGTCTTCGATGGCCTGACCGAAGAGGTAGCACCCCATGATGAGGAGCGCCACGCAGATCCCGGGCGGCACGATCGCCCACCACGCGCCGTAGCTGATGGCCTGCCGTAGGAACCCGTGTTCGATGACTGTGCCCCAGCTGATCGCGGTCGGGTCGGAGAGACCGAGGAACGCGAGCGCCGTCTCGTCGAAGATGGCGACCGCGACGGTGAGGACGACGTTCGCGATGAGTAGCGGGGCGATCTGCGGCAGCACGTGGTGGATGACGATCCGCATATGCCCGGCACCGAGCGAGCGGGCACGTTTCACGTACACGCGCTCGCGCACGCTCTTCACCTGCGCGCGAACGATCCGAGCCGTAGAGGTCCAGAGCAACAACCCGATGACGAGGATGATGTGCGTGAGGCCTGGCCCCCAGATCGCGGCGATGACGATCATCAGCACCAGGTCGGGGATCACCAGGAAGTAGTCGGTGATCCGCATGAGGAACCCATCGATGCGCCCACCGACGTACCCCGCCGTGAGGCCGATGACGCCGCCGATGACGGTCGCGACCAGCGCTGCCGCAGCCCCGACGATCATCGAGACACGAGCGCCGTAGAACAGCAGGGTCACCATGTCGATGCCGCCGTCATCCAGGCCGAGCCAGTGATGCACGGACGGACGTCCGTAGACGACCCCAACCTGCTCTCGAGGGCCGGACCTCGAGAGCACCGGCGCGAAGATCGCGAGGATGAGGAAGATGAGGATTATCGCGGCGCCGACGGTCGCCGCCTTCTGACCTTTGATCGTGTCCCACAACAGACCCCCGCGCCGGCGCGGACGATCCATGTCGGGCACGACGCCGGGTTCGGCCGAGATCTTCATGCGCTGATCCTCGGGTCGAGCTTGAAGTAGAGCAGGTCGGCGAGCAGGTTGAAGAAGACGACGGAGATCGTGAGCACAAGGAACGCGCCCTGGAGCACGGGATAGTCCTGGCTCACGACGGCTTGGTAGGTGGCAAGACCGATCCCCGGCCAGGTGAAGACCGTTTCGATGAGGATCGCGCCGGCCACGATGTAGCCTAGACTGAGCGCGATCAGCGTGGTGGTCGGCAGCATCGCGTTTCGCGTGGCGTGCGTGCGGACCACGCCCCACGACGACAGACCCTTCGCGCGCGCCGTGAGCACGTAGTCCTCGCCGAGCGTCTCCAACATGGCTGAGCGAACGATGAGCGTGAACTCCCCGTAGAGCGTCAGCGCGAACGCCAGTGACGGCAAGATCATGTGCCGCATCGTGTCGAGGAACCGCGTCCACCCTCCCACATCGGCAGCGAGGAACGGATCGTGCATGCCGTTCACCGGCAGCACACCCGCGAACAGGATCAACAACATGAGCGCGAGCCACTGCGTCGGGAAGGCGTAGAAGGCGATCGCGACGTTGGTGCTCACGTGGTCGGTCTTCGAGCCGCGGCGCCACGCCGAGACCACGCCGCTCCCGATCCCGATGACGATGGCCACGGCGGTGCCGAGCGCTGCCATCGGGATCGTGTTGGCGAGCTTGCCGCGGAGGTAGGTCCACACGGGCTGGTGGCTGTCGGAAACCCACGACACGCCCATGTGGAGGTGCGCGAGCTGTCCGAGGTAGATCACATACTGCTGCCACATCGGCTTGTCCAGCCCGAATTCCCGAGTCAGTTCGGCCTTCAGCGCGGCGCTCGCGTGCGGCACACGCGCCAAGTTCGACACGGCGCTACCGGGAAGCAGCCGGAACAGCACGAAGTTAATCGTGACCGCCACGAAGACGGTGATGCCCGCAAAGAACAGCCGCTTCAATACGTAGTCGGTGCCGCGAACAGCCACTAGGCCTGGTGCACGTCGATCAGACTCTGCTTGGTCAGGGCGCCAAAGAATCCTTGGCTGGACTCGACGTAGCCCGTGAAGTTCCCGTTCCACGCGTTGATCGTGTCGTTGTAGTTGAGGATGATGTACGGGCGATCATCGAACACCATCTGCTGCGCCTGGTTCACCAGGTCGTGGCGCTCCGTCGGGTCAACCGCTTTCCCTTGCTGCGCATACAGTTTGTCGTAGGCCGGCTTGCAGTAACCGCTGTCGCTCCAGTTGCCGAGCGACTGGCACGTCATCGCCGAGAGGATGAAGTCCGGGTCGATCGGCGGGGTCCAGCTCCACATCGCCAGATCCCAGTTCTCGTACTTGTTGTCCGGCGCCGTCATGATCGAATACGCCCCGGTGACCGGCTTCTGGATGAGCTTCACGCCGATCTGCTGGAAATCGCTCTGGATGATCTGGAACGCGCGGTCACCGGCGCCTCGTTCGCTCCCCGGGAATAGAACCTCATACGTCATCGGGTGTCCGTTCGCGACGCGGATGCCGTCGGAGCCGCGCGTGAAGTTGAGTCCGTCTAGGATGGAGTTGGCCTGGTTGATGTCGAACGGCAGCGGCTTGATCGAGGAGTCGAACCACGAGCCCGAACCCGGAGGAACGATCGTCGTGCCGGGCTGCGCATAGCCGAGCCACGCCGTCTTGATGATGCTTGCGCGGTCGATCGCGTACTCGAACGCCATCCGCACCTGCGGGTCCTGCAACTCCGGGTTCTTCGTCTTGTAGGGGCTCGAGTTGATGATGAACGTCCGGTAGGTGAGCGACGGACCGATCTTCACGGTGAGGTTCGCGTCCTGGAGTGTCTTCACCGAGGGCGGCGGCACGGACTCGATGGCGTCGATGCTGTTGGTCTTCAGCGCCGTAACCTCCGCGTCTTCGTTGGAGAAGTACTCCAGACCCATCTCAGCGATGTGCGGCGCGGTCCCGTACCAGTGCGGGTTCTTCATGAAGATCGTGGTCCCGGTCTGGTCGTATTGCGTGACCATGAACGGCCCGCCCGAGACCACCGGCGTGCTCTTAGTGGGTGTGTTGGCGAACTCTTTCAGGGCCTTGCCGTCACCGGCCGCGTACTGCGCCCAGATGTGCTCGGGCAGGATCGAGACCTGCTGCACGTTCCCGAGCACCGCGGCCTCGGGAGCCGAGAAGTGGATGACCAACGTGGTGTCATCGATCGCCTTCGCGTCGGTCATGCGGGCGATGGAGCCGGCGGACCCCGCGGTAACGGTGTCCTGGAACTTGATCATCGTGTTGTAGGTGAACGCCGCATCCGCGGCGGTGAGGGGCTTCCCGTCGGACCAGACGGCGTTCGGCTGGGTCTTGAAGGTCCATGCGAGTCCGTCCTTGCTGTGGGTCCAGCTTAGGGCGAAGTCAGGCGCGAACGCCTGGTTGGCGTCGTACTGGACCAACTGGGGATAGATGTACTCGTAGGTGGCGTAGGAGTCGTCATTGACGCCGATGAACGGGTTCATCGAGTCGATCCCGTCATAGGCGGCCACGCGAAGGGTGCCGCCATCCTTGATGGGACCTCCCGGATTCGCGTTGGCGGTGGTAGAGCTGGAACCGCTGCCCCCGCACGCAGCCAACACAACTGCCGATGCTACGAACGCCCCGATGAACGACTTCCGCATCCTTGCCTCCTGATGGATAGCGATAATCGGGGACCCCTCGGACCTCGATTCCGGACGCATCGTGGCGCGAAACGCTCCGGACCGCAAGATGTCCGCGAGGGTCACAGGCGGGACGAACCGTGCGACGCATGGCATCATGGCCGCCATGACTGCCCCGGCCTTCCGAGTTTCCACAGCCGATCTGGCGAGTTTCAGCGCCGATCTGGTCGTGGTTCCGGTCGACGGCGGGGCGAAACGCGGCTCGAAGCCGTCCCTGATTGGAGGGCTCGCCGACCTAACAACACCGCAGGTCATGGCACGTCATGGGTTCGTCGGCGAAGCGAGCCAGACTCTCATGCTCCCTGGTCCTGACCGCAGCGTGTTGCTCGTCGGCATGGCTCCCGCTGGGGCCGGCGCCGACGGGGGGATGCGCGCGGCCGCCATGCGCGCCGGCCTCGACGCCCGTCCGTTCCCGGTCGTGGCCGTGGTGCTGCCGGCGCCGAGTGAGGCGAAGGCCGCCGTCTTCGCCGAAGGGTTCCTCATGGGGGCCTACCGGTTCGACGGGCTGAAGACCAGTCCCGAGCCCCTCCGAACCAAGACCGTCACCATACTGGCGGGCGTCAAGGAGAAGGCCGCCGTGAAGCGAGGGCTCGACCGCGGTGCAACCATAGGGAACGCGATGAACTGGGCACGCGATCTCACCAACACCTCGCCCTCGACCGCCACCCCCGCATACCTGGCCGGAGAAGCCCGCGCGATGGCCAAGCGCGCCGGCCTGACCTGCAAGATCTGGAACCGCGCGGCGCTGGAGCGGGGGGGGTTCGGCGGCATCCTCGCGGTCGGGAGCGGAAGCGCCCACGACCCCTGCATGGTCGAGCTCACCTATTCCGGCGGGCGTTCGGGGGTGAAGCCGATCGCGGTGACCGGGAAAGGCATCACCTTCGACTCCGGCGGCCTGAACCTCAAGGAGCGCGAGGAGATGGCATGGATGCGCTCGGACATGGCGGGTGCGGCCGCGGCGCTCGCCACCCTCCGCGCCGTGGCTGCTCTCGGCGTCAAGGCCAACGTGGTCGCCGCGATCCCGTTCGCCGAGAACATCCCGGGGCCCGCCTCCTACCGGCCGGGCGACGTGGTCACGCATCGGGGCGGCGTCACCTCTGAGGTGCTGGACACCGACGCCGAGGGCCGTGTGCTGCTCGCCGACGCGCTCGCCTACCTCTGCGAACGCAAACCGGCTGCGATCTTGGACTCCGCGACCCTGACCGACGCGGCCGGGATGGGAGCCGAACTCTGGGCAGGCATGGGGAACGACCGAGGCGTGGTCGCCGAACTTCTCGCCGCCGGCACGGAGGCCGGGGACCCCGGCTGGGAGATCCCACTCTGGGCGCCGTACCGGTCCCTGATCGAGTCCAGCGTGGCTGAGGTGAAGAACATCGGCTCCCACGACATCGACAGCTCGATGCTCGCGGGGCTGTTCCTCGAGACGTTCGTGGATCCAGGGGTTCCGTGGGTGCACGTCGATTCAGGCAGTACCGCGTGGGCCGAGTACGACCGTGACTCCTGGCCGGAGGGCGCGACTAGCTCACCGGCGCGCGCGTTCGTTCGACTCATCGAGACGCGAGCCGGACGCTGAGCATCGAACTCCCCGTCGGCGCCGTCCTCGCCGACTTCGACGGAACCATCAGCCTGCACGACGTCGGCGTCTGCCTCCTCGATCGCTTCGGCGACCCCGACTGGGACCGGATCGAGGCGGCGTATGCGCGGGGCGATCGCACATTCCGCGAACTCCTGGCTGCAGAGAACGCGATGCTCGAGGGCACGCGGGAGGAGATGCTGGCATTCGTCCTCGACCACTGTCCGATGGACCCGACGTTCGTCCCGTTCCTGCGGTGGCTCGAGGAACAGGCGATGACGCTCACCGTGGTTTCGGACGGTTCCGCGTTCCACATCGAGCCGATGCTCGCGGCGGCGGGCGTTACGGGCGTACCGGTGCTCACCAACGAGTTGGTCTTCGGGTCCGACGGGCACTTCCAGGCACTCGAGTTCCCGAATGCCCACCCCGAATGCGTGGGATGTGGGACGTGCAAGATGCTGGCGGTCAAGGACGCGCAGGCGGCGGTGGCGCGGCCCGTGGCGTTCGTCGGGGACGGCGCGAGCGACCGCTTCGCCGTGCTCTATGCCGACGTCGTGTTCGCCAAGCGGGAACTGCCGGCGATCTGCGAGGCCGCCGGCGTCGCGTACCGGCCGTGGGAAACTTTCGACGATGTGCGCGCGTCGCTCGAGGCGGGGAAGCTGATGCCCGTCGCGCCCGCTCCGGTAATCTGCCCCGGATGGACACTCCCGTAACGCTTCCGGACGGTTTCACCGCGCGCCCCTGCGTGGGGTCCGACGTCCGCGCGGTCTTCGAAATGGTTGCCGCGTGCGAAGCTGTGGACGCGGGCGAGGTCGGGATCGAGCTCGACGACATCGACAGTGAGTGGGCCAAGCCCTCGTTCGACCTGGCGACCGATACCGTCGCGGTCTTCGACGATGCGACAGAAAGCCTTGTGGCGCAAGGTGAAATAACGTACGGCACGCGCGCCGACGCATGCGTGCACCCGGACTGGCGCGGGCGCGGGATCGGAACCTGGCTCCTGCGATGGACCGAGGATCACGCCCGCGCGCAAGGTGCGTCCCGCATCGGTCAAACCGTCGTCGATACCGCAGCGGACGCCGTCGACCTCTTCGAACGCCACAGCTACACCTGGCTCTGGACCTCGTGGATCCTCCAGATCCGATTCACCGATGCGCCTCCCAACGCGCCGAAACTCCCGGACGGCTACACGATCCGGGACTTCGTACAGGGGGCAGACGATCGGGCGGTGCACGCCGTGATCGACACCGCCTTCCTGGAGTGGGCAGAGCGCGATCCCGAACCGTTCGAGGACTGGGAAGCGAAGACGGTGGCCCGCGCCGGCTTCGAACCGTGGCTCCTCCCGCTGGTGACCGCGCCGGACGGAGCCATCGTGGGCGTCGTGTTCCTCATCGATTCCCAGGACCAGGCAGACGGGTGGGTCCAGCAACTGGCCGTGGCCAAGGAGCACCGGGGGCGCGGGTTGGGCCGGGCGCTGCTGGACGAAGCCTTCAACCGCTTCTACGCGCGAGGGCGGCGCGTGTGCGAACTAAACACCGACTCACGCACCGGCGCGCTCGGACTGTATGAGCACGTCGGCATGTCGGTGAAGAGCAGCTACACGCATCGCGCGCTGCAGTTCGCCGATACCGACTGACGTTGGAGGGGGCGCATCCCTTCCTGATCTCAGAGGTTCATCTCGGTCACGACCCGACTAAGACCCCTTGCGGATACACGTCGAACCTGCTCCGTGGCCACGGCGTCGTTCCGGCGATCACAACCCACCCCGCCTGATCCACGGTCGAGGATGTAGGTACGTGGAGCGCTGCGTTTCCGATGCACGGCTGCCCCTTACTGAACCCGTAGGACTGAACGGGGGTGGATGTCCCGCCAGTTACCAGCAACAACGCGCAATCGCCGGGTTTGACCAGTACGGCCAATCCGATGGCGGCGTCCGAACCGTCGGTCGGTTCACCGACCGCGATGCTGATGGCAGAGTCGTTCGCGGCGGTGGACTCGCCGTCGACGAAACGCACCCACGCCGGGGCCCCGGGATCTGGGGAGTTGAGTTCGGCGACAGTGACGCCCGAGCAAGACCCGCTCTGGGAGCAGGCATGCACCACGAGATCCCCACCAACGAGAAGTGAGTACTCCATGAAGGTGGCCGCATATTCAGCCATGACCGCTGACGACGAGGCAGGAGTCGTGGCATGAGCCCACGAAGCAGCGGCGACGCAGAGCACGGCCGCAAGCGAGAAGGCCGCGATCCCCCGACCCGGATGTGGTCCCGTGTGCTGCCGAAGAAGTCGGCCTCCGCCAAGGATGGAGAGCATCGACCCGGTGATGATCAACCACGGACTCAGTCCAAGCGAGCTACCGACGTGAGGTCCTGCGGCGAAGATGCGTGCGACGTCCGACGTCGTTGAGGCGAGTGTCAGGTGTTCGATGACGACGAGCGCGATCGCAGTGATGGATAGGAGAAGTGCCGTCGCGCCGGCAGCTCGACCACGTACCTTCCCAAGGGTCAGAGTCACGGCGAGCACTACCAGCGTGAGAGCCATCGCCGTCAGGGCGACGGTAAGGGCGAGCACCGTCCCTAGCGACAGCGAAACCATCGGGTGGTAGCCCTTGTCACCGCCGATCCAGCTCTCTGAGGTCCAGGAATACAGGGTGACCCAGCCCCACGGGAGGAAACCCGCACCGCCGAATGCGGCGGCGGCAATGATGAGCGGCACGGAGGCCCAACTCCCGTTGCCGCGCTC
>JAXDJY010000058.1:0-13480 GCA_034667445.1 Actinomycetota bacterium
TCACGTGCAACAAGCGGCTCATCCCGGCGCTGCGGGCGGCGATGACGCAGCTCGCGAACCAGGGCGACACGGGCGTGGTCCACGACTACGAAGGCTGCTTCGTGCCTAAGTTCCTCCTCAACGACCCTACGGCGTCGATCAGCCACCACGCGTGGGGCGCCGCGATCGACATCAACGCGGCAGAGAGCCCCTACGGCGCACCTCCGGTGCAGCCCCCGGCCTTGGTCAAGGTGATGCAACGACAGGGATTCATCTACGGGGGACGGTTCATCATCCCGGACGGAGCCCATTTCGAGTACTGGCGGCCAAGGGCCAAGACATAGAGCGGGAGAGCAGGTATCAGGCGCATCGTCTGCACTTGCTCGGGAGCCGGCGGCCCTGGGGCCCCCGGGTCCTGAGCATGCCTCCCGCGGCATGACTCGCGCGTGGGTTCTGCTCCCCCGCGGCCGCCTCGCGGCAACCACGCCGAACGTACACCCGCTCTCAGATGAGCGCAATCGCAGGGGTCACAGCACCCAGGATGGCTCACTCCGGCTCCTCACGCAGGCGATTCGTGGCGACCGCGCGAGCGGAGCGCCACCCACACCAGGAGCGCGCCGATGGCCACGGCGCCGAACGCAGCCGCCAGTCCCGAGGCGCGGGGCGGGGGGATCGCATCATGCAGCCGGGTCCGCAGACGAACCGGACGTCGGAAGTCGCGGATCTGCCACCCCCGCTCCTCCGCTTCGTGGCGAAGATCCTTGTCGGGGTTCACGGCAACTGGATTCCCGACGGCCTCGAGCATCGGCAGGTCGGTGATGGAGTCGCTATAGGCATAGGACCGGGTGAGATCGATCCCGCCGCGTTCGGCCAGGGCGCGCATCGCATCTGCTTTATGCAATCCGTAAGAATAGAACTCGAGTTCGCCGGTGTAGCGCTCGTCGGGACCCACAGCCGCGCGCGTGGCGATGACGCCACTGACCCCGAAGTGACGCGCCAGCGGTCGGACGATCTCCTGGGGAGAGGACGACACGATATAGATCCTGCGCCCTTCGCTCTTGTGCAACTCCATGAGGTCGAGCGCCTCCTGATACACGAAAGGATCGATGACCTCCAGCAGGACCGCGCCGACCAACCCTTCGATCTCGCCTCGATGCCAGCCCTTCGTGAGTCCGAGCATGCCCTCTTTCAGCTTGGCCATCTTCTCTTCGTCGGCCCCCACCAGGAGATAAACGATCTGCGCGTACGCCCCTCGCAGGAGTTGTCCCCGGCTGACCATGCCGGCCCGGTACAACGGCCGACCCAACGCCAGCGTGCTGCTGCGCGAGATGACCGTCTTGTCCAGATCGAAGAATGCAGCTTCCATGGGGTCAACAAAGCCTACCTTCGCCCGCCGACGGAACAGCTGAAGCTGCGCCCGGGAACCCTCCGCCTCCTCCGGCTGGACAGCGAGTCATGACTTCTGGTCAGCGGACACTCGACGTAGCCTGTCGGCATGCCGTTCGTCGCGCGCTTCAACGTGGCACCGGTGAAGTCCGCGCAGCTCCAGCATCCGGAGCTGATCGAGCTGACGCCCAGCGGCGCGGCCGGAGACCGGCGATTCCTGTTCCTGGATCCCGAGGGGCATCGATTCGCCGGCGAGGCGAAGGCCGGCATCCTGGGGATCGGAACACGATACGCCGCCGAGACGGACCACCTGACCCTGACGTTCCCGGATGGCTACGAGGTCGGCGGGCCGGCAACACCGAGTGGACAAGCGCTCACCGTCGCGCTGTACGACCACGAAGCCAGGGTTCGGGCTGTCGAGGGTCCCTTCGCCGACGCCGTGACGGCCCACATCGGGCGGGAGGTGCGGCTGGCGCGGATGCAGGACGACGAACGGGCGGGCGGGTTGCCGCCGGTGTCGCTCGTTTCCCTGGCCTCGGTCGCCGACCTGGCGGCGCGTGGTGGGGTCGGAAGGCTCGACCCCCGCCGATTCCGGATGCTGATCGAGCTCGATGGGTGCGACGCCTACGAGGAAGACGCCTGGGCAGGCCGGGTGCTCCGGATCGGGCAGGCCGAACTCCTGGTGCGTGGTCCGACGTACCGGTGCACGCTGACGAACCTGGACCCCGACACGGGTGAACGAGACTTCCCGACCCTGGACCTGTTGGCGACCTACCGGCGGAGTGATGATGGATTGGAGTTCGGACGGTATGCGGACGTGCGCCGGACCGGGCGGGTGAAGGTCGGCGACCAGGTCGAGGTGCTGGCGCCGGAGACTTCCGGCTAGGCTGCCCGGCGGAGGCGTCAGGGTTCCTGGTGGGCCCCTCGGTCTTCAACACCGATGTGGGGGCGCAAGCTCCCAGGCGGGTTCGATTCCCGTCCGCCTCCGCCAAGAACTACCGGCCCCGTGCTCGTGACTAGTCAGAAGTACCCAGGCCTCGGTATCAAGGAACGCTGTTGTCCCGGTATGGCCTCGGGCCTTGAGAAAGCGCATCCTCAGCAGGTCGTCGGACCAGCAGGAGGACACAGATGAAGCAGATGGAGATGGAAGCCGGAACCGAAGCCCAGCTCGCGATCGAGCGGGCCGCGGCCCGCCAGCACGCCCAGGCCGCGCACGAGCACCACCGTCAGGGAACCGTCGCCGCGTGCATCCTCTGCGAGGACGTCGCCTACGAACCCGGTTGGTACGCGCTCCTCGCGTCCTTCGCCCGGAACTCACAGGACCCGACCATCACCTTGCCGAACGCCGCGGTCGTCCAGATCTAAGCGCCCACCGCTCCCCGCCTCACATCACCACCGCGCCCACCTCGCGACTCGTCACACGCGTATGCGACCATGACGCGGTGACACACCTCCCGACCCCCGAACCCGACGACCGTCCGTTCGCCGTCATCGACATCGGGTCGAACTCCGGCCGGATGATCGTCTTTCGTCTCTCGGCCGGTGACCACCTCGATGTCATCGAGGACGCACGCGCCCCCTTGCGACTGGCCCGTGCCCTGCGCGATGGCGACTCTCTCGGCCCTGAAGCCATCGAACGAACCCTGGAGGCCTGCCGGGATTTCCGCGCCGTCGCCGACGGCGCGGGGGCTACGCGGATCATCGCGGTCGCGACCTCGGCCGTTCGCGACGCGACCGACGGTGAGGAGCTCGTTCGCCGGGCCGCCCGATCGGGCGTACCGCTCCAGGTGATCGACGGCAACCTCGAAACCAGGCTTGGGTTCACGGGCGCGGTGCACGACCTCCCGGTTGTCTCCGGCTTCACGATGGACGTTGGCGGCGGCAGCGTGGAGCTCGGCCGGTTCGTCGACCGTGCGCTGCAAACCTCATGGACGCTGCCGTTCGGCTCGCTGCGGGTCTCCGACCGATTCCTGGAGAGCGACCCACCGGCGGAGCACGAGATGGACACCATCCGGCGCGCGGTAAGCGATTCTCTGGACGACGCAGGCGTCACCGAGCTCGCCAATCGCGAGACGGTGGTGGGCATCGGGGGCACCATCCGGAACCTCGCGAAGATCGATCTCCGCCGCACCGACTATCCGCTCCCACTCCTGCATGGCTACGAGCTCGAGGTCGGGCGCCTCGACGCTCTCGTCAAGGATCTCTCTGAGCGGACCCAGCACCGCCGCCGGCAGGTTGCCGGCCTCAACCCCGACCGCGCCGACACCATCGTCGGCGGTGGTGTGGTCATCCAACAGATCGCGCAACACCTGGGCGCGTCGAAGATCATCGTGTCGGGTAGGGGTCTTCGCGAAGGATTGGCCCTCACCGAGACCGGAGCCGGTATCCCGTCGCCGAGTTTGGTCCGCAGCATCTCCGTTGCAACACTCTCGGCGCGCTTCGCCACGTGGGATCCCATAGCCGCCGAACGGCGGACGAGCCTGGCGACCGCGCTCCTGGACGCGATTGATCCCGATACCCCTCCCGCGATCCGCGAGATGGTTCAACACGCGGCAGGATTGGTGGATGTCGGCCGTGCCATCGACTACTACGAGCGATTCGAACATGCCGCGATGATCGTCGCGGCGGCCGACCTCGGCGGGTTCAGCCACGCGCATCTCGGCGCGCTCACCGCGATCCTGCGCCAAGCAGACGACGCCTCCAGGCTCGGGCCGTTCGGCAGGCTCGTTGCGCAGGAGGACCGCCCCTCGGTCCTCCGCGCCGCCACCGCCCTCGCGCTCGCGGAAGAACTCAACCGCCGCATCCCACCTGGACGCGCGCCGACGATCACCTGCAACATCCGCATGAGCGGGTTCGAGGTCGTGGCGCCGGTGCCACCAGGGTGGCGACCCCGGGGAGTTGCCGAGCGGTTCAGTCGCGTGTTCGGCCGGCCGTTGCTGTTGGTCCCGGCCGACAGCGCTGCCGGCGGACCGGGCGCGCGCTAGGCCTCCGTGGTCCTCCCGCGCGCCGAGTCGTACGCGCGTTCGACGACATCGATGATCACGCGTCCGTCACGGCCGTCGGGACGGGGCTGGCGCCCTTGGTCGATGGCGTCGAGGAACTCCGCCATCTGCGCAGAGTACATCGGCTGCGTGCAATGCTCGTAGTCGGCGCTCGGCTCCTCTCGGGGGAAGATGCGCGCATAGCCCTTCGTGCCGTAGACCTCCGTCTCGGCCTCAAGTCCCTCCTTGCGCGGATGCCACCACCCTGACTCCACGATGGAGTTCGTTCCGTCACCCCACGTGATGAGAAGGATGCCGTCGTCATCGACGTCGTAGGTCCCGAAGTTCGTGCCGAGGGTGGCGCAAACTCGTTCGGGGAGGGGGTCTCCCAACAGGTAGCGCGCCGTGTCGATCGCATGGACGCCCATGTCGACCAGCGCGCCGCCGCCGGCGAACCGCCGCTCGGTGAACCAGCCGCTCGGGCCCCACCCCGCGTGCACGCCGTACCCGCGCGTCTTCACCACCCGGCCGAGTTCGCCGGACGTGATCTTCGCGCGCATCATCTGCACATCCGGATGGAAGCGCCAGCAATGGGCCACCATCAGCCTCGCACCCCCCCGCTCGGCAGCGGCGATCATCGCGTCGCACTCCTGCACGCTGACGGCCATGGGCTTCTCGACCAGGACGTGCGTGCCCGCCCCGAGCAGCGCGATGGATTGCGGCGCGTGCAGGTAGTTCGGCGTAGCGACGATCGCCGCATCGATGTCGGGGTCGGCTGCGAGCGCCGCCCAGTCCGTGGTCACCCGCGGGATCTGATACGTCTCGGCGAACGCCTTCGCGGTCTCCTCGCGGTGGTTGGTGACGGCGACCAGCTGATCCCCGCGAGCAAGAACCGCGCGAGCGTGGAACTCCTGGATCCACCCACACCCGAACAGCGCGACGCGCATCCGCCTATCCCTCAGCCTTTAACACCCGTGAGGGTCACCCCTTCGATGAACGCCTTCTGCGAGAACAGGAACAAGACGATCACCGGAAGCATGAACAACAAGGATGCGGCCATCTGCAGGTTCCAGATGGTTCCACCATGCGTCGCGGTGAACTCCGTGAGGCCCACCGAGAGCGTGTACATGTGCGTGTTGCTGGCGCTCCAGACGAGCGGTCCGAAGAAGTCATTCCAGCAGAAGAGGAACTGGAACAACGCGACCGCCATGATCGCCGGCTTCGCCAGCTTCACGATCACATGCCACATGATCTGGAATTCATTCGCGCCGTCCGCCCGGGCAGCATCAACCAGTTCCTCCGGGATCGTCATGAAGAATTGTCGCAGGAGGAAGATCGAAAACACGTCGCCGAAGAACGCCGGAACGATGAGGGGTTTGAACGTTCCGACCCAATGGATACGCGAAAAGACGACGTACAGCGGCACGATGGTGATCTGCGCGGGCAGCATCAGCGTGGAGAGGAGGACGAGGAACGTCGCTTGCCGTCCTCTCCAGCGCATCCGCGCAAGCGCGTAGGCCACCGGAACGGACGACACCACCACCCCGATCGTCGCCAAGACGGCGTAGAAGACCGTGTTGTACGTGTAGAGCCAGAAATGAACCTTAGTGAATACCTGCGCGAAGTTCGACCATTGGAACGGATGGGGCCAGAGCCTGGAGCTGAGCGCTTGCTGCTGCGTCATCACGGCCGTCAGCAGGACGAAGACGAAGGGACTCAGGAACACGACCACGAAGAACAGCGCGACCGCGTGCTTCGCGATGCTTGTCAGTAGGTTCTTGCGCCGCGCCTCTCCAGCCTTGCGACGAGGCACCTTGGGCTGGGTGGCGCCCAACTCGGAGCCCGACGGCTGGAAGATCGGACGAACGGCCATCTACTTGAACCCTCCTTGGTAGAAGACCCAATGCTTCGAACTCCGCACGAGCACGAGGGTGCAGGCCATGATGATGAGGAAGAGGATCCAGGCCATCGCCGACGCGTACCCGAGGTGGAAGTATGCGAACCCCTGTTGGTAGAGGTAGATCCCGTAGAAGAGCGTCGAGTTCAACGGATACCCAAGGTTCGATGCGATATCTCTCGTCCCGCCTGCTGCCCCGGCGGCAACATAGGCCTCCGTGAAGTACTGGAACCCGTAGATAACGCCGATCACCGCGGCGAAGAAGATCACCGGGCTGATCATCGGCAGCGTGATGAGTCGGAACTTCTGCCAAGCGCTCGCGCCCTCGATATCTGCCGCTTCGTACAGATGGGTCGGCACGTCCAGAAGTGCTGCCAGGAAGATGATCATCGTTTCGCCGACACCCCAGAGCGACAGCAATACCAAGCCCGGTTTCGACCATGCCGGGTCCTGGAACCAGAGCGGGCTCGAGATGTGCACGAACCCCAGCACGGTGTCGAGGGGACCGCCCTTGCCCAGCAGGAACACGAACGCGAGTGTCGCTGCCACGGTGGGGACCATGGCCGGAACGAAATAGATGGTCCGGTAGAACCCCCGGCCTCGCTGCGGCAGCGTGAGTACCCAGGCCACAGCGATCGCGAACACGATCTGGACCGGCACCCCGATCGCGATGATCCATACGGTGTTCCGCAGGGATGTCCAGAACAATGGATCGCTCGTGAACATGAAACGGTAGTTGGAGAGCCCGACCCACTGCGGCTGGCTCAGCATGTCGTAGTGGGTGAACGAGTAGTACAGGCTCGCCAGCATCGGGTAGATGATGAACATGAAGAAGCCGAGCACCCAGGGCGACAGGAAGGCAAGCACGCCGGCGTAGTGCCGCCGAGACCGGCGCCGGCGAAGCGCTCGGCGCGCCGCCGGAACCGTCACCCGGGCAGTGGCCATCTGGGCCGCTATCCCAAGGCCGACTGCTTGTCGATCTGGCTCGCCAGATCCAGAAGCCCTGCCTGCAGATCGGAAACCTTCCCTGCCTCATAGTTATCGACGAAGTTCGACCACATCGATTGATCCGCGTCACCGATCGGGGTCAGTTGTTTGAAGTCCGAGATCGGGTTGGAGAAGATATCGAGGAACGGCTTGAAGTGTGGATCGCTCGCTTGCTTCGTCGTCTTGATCGCTTCGAACGTCGTCGGCACGTTCCCAAGCGTGTACGCAAGCTTCAACTCGGCGCCGGTGTCCGTGGCCAGGTACTTCACCAGGAGCCAAGCCGCAGCCGAGTTGGCCGCACCGCGCGGGATGCCCACGATGTCGCCACCGATCTGTCCGCGCCCATACGTGCTCGCGATGCTGTCGAGCACGGGCATCGGCGCCGTGGAGTAGTCCAGCTTCGGGGCGTATTGCTTGATGAAGGCGGTTCGCCACTCGCCGTCACAGGTCATGGCGACCTTCCCTATGTCGAATCCCTGTGCCGGCCCCCACTCGGAATTTGCGCCTCCGAGCTGCGCGAAGAACTCCTGGAGCAGGTGGTCTCCATCGGGGCCGTACACATCAGCGATCATCGCCTTCTGCCACTCCAGCATCGCCGCCCATGTGGGGTCGGATGCGAACGCAGACTTGCCGTTCGAGTCGTACCACTTCGATCCGGAGAAGTTGCCGAGATAGAAGTTGGGGTTCTCATAGAAGGCGTGCAAGGGCATGAAGCCCGCCACTTTGATGGAACCGTCGGGGTTGAACTGCGTGAGCTTCTTCGCGTCCGCTTCGAGTTCAGTAAGGGTCTTGGGAGGCGAAGTGATGTGCGCCTTCTGGAACATCGGGTTGTTGTAGTACAGCCCGTACGCGTCTGAGAGCACCGGGAGCGTGCACTGATCCCCGTTGTAGCTCGTGTACCGGAGCGCTTGCGCCGGGATCACCTTCGAGATGTCCGTCCCATCGCCCTGGAGGAAGGGGGCCAGATCCTGCATCGCGCCGGTCGAACAGAACTTGGCCACGTTGTCCGGCCCTTGGCTGATCGTCATGTCGGGCGGCGAACCGCTGTTGATCGCGCGAACGATGTCGGCGTCGGACTTCCCCGGCGTGTGCTTCACGGTGATCCACGGGTACAGCTTGTGGAAGTCGGCGAGCACGGCCGCATAGTCTTGAAATTCTCGCCCGTTGTAGAAGCTCCATAGGTTCAGCGTGACGGGCGCGTGCGTTGCGCCGCTTGACGTATCGATCGCGCTCACATCGCTCGATCCGCCACCCGCCGTACATGCCACGGTGATCATCGCGAATAACGCGATACCTGCTGCGATCCTGCGTCTCATCGTCCGAACCCCCTCATCTTCGCCGTCGTCGTCTTCCTATCACAGCTTGCTGGTGCGGTGGGTTCCATCCCACCGTCGAACCCGCTCACGGACCTCCCGCTCGGGCGCTCGACCTGGCGAACAATCGGTCCTGTGCGGCCTCAAGCGCCATGGAGACTGCGCCGTGCAGTTCCGCGTCCGCTCCCAGAACGGACGATTCGATCCGCGGACGGAAGGGTGAGATGGCGTGGAGTTCGCGCTCCACGGGCTCTAACAGGAGATCTCCGTTCCGGCCGACCCCTCCTCCCAGGATCACCAACTCTGGATCGATGATGGGCGTGATCGCGGCGATGGCCAGCGCCATGCGGCGCGCGACGGTATCCACCACGACCAACGCACGAGCCTTCCCCTGGCGCGCCGCGTCGAAGATGCCACGGGGAGTGAGCTCCCCGCGCAAGCCGGCCGCCCGCGCCACGCCCACCACCCCTTCGGCCCCGAGAGCCGCCTCCAACGCGCCGCTCTTCCGCACGGCCCGATCGTGGGGATCGGTGGTCGACAGCGGCAGGTAGGCAACCTCTCCCGCCGCTCCGTGGCTCCCCCGGTACAGTTCCCCGTTCAGCACGAGGCCCAGACCAACGCCGGTTCCCACGTGGAGGTAGACGAAGTTGGCTACGTCTTTGCCCAGCCCGTGCCATCGTTCTCCGAGGGTCGCGAGATTGACATCGTTCTCGAACCGCATCGGGACACCGAGCATCTTCCGGAGCTCGTCGAAAACACCTTGGCGACCCCAGCCGGGAAGGTTATTCGCCATGGCGACGTGCCCGGTCGAGGGCTCGAACACACCGGGGCTGCCGACGACCGCGTAGCTGATGCGTCGCCGTGGTACCCCTGCCTCCGCGGCGAGCGCATGCGCCGTGTCGGCGACCTGTTGGATCAGCGTCTCCGCACGGCTCGCCCGGGCGCGCGCGTCGGAGCGAGCGACGATCTCGCCGGTGAGGTTCGCGATCGCGCCCCGCACGCGCGCCGCCCCGACGTCCAGCCCTATGACCCAACCGGCGCCCGGATTCAGCTCGTAAAGGATCGCCGTCGGACCCTTGCCACCCGAGGTTCGACCGGCTTCGCGAACGAGATCGGCGTCGGTGAGTGCAGTCAACGCCTGGGACACGGTCGGCTTCGACAATCCGGAATCGCGGGAAAGTTGCGCGCGGGAAACGGGGCCCCGCTCCCGGATGTACTCCAAGACGGTGCGCTCGTTCATGGCCCGCAGGAGACTGGGTGTTCCCGCAGCGAACCGCTCGCCGGCGCCGGAGCTGATGGTGCCCTCCCTGATAAAGGAAACTTTCCTAACTGAACGGCCGGATGCTACGCTCGCGACCTCCGCCAGGTCAAGGCACCGGCGAGCGCGAACAGGGGGCGACCGATGGCAGAACTCGCGATCAACGGCGGAA
Source organism: Actinomycetota bacterium (assembly GCA_034667445.1). GTDB lineage: Bacteria > Actinomycetota > UBA4738 > UBA4738 > HRBIN12 > JANXVR01. The sequence continues at coordinate 9,974 of JAXDJY010000058.1, forward strand.
CGCCGGTCCGAAACACCTCGTACCCGGCGTGGCCGGAACAGGCCGACGAGGGCTACGTCGAAGCGGTAGCCGATGTGGTTCGAAGCGGTGAGTGGGGAGGATTCCCCGAGCCCGGGCGGAACGGCCGGGCGTTCGAGGAGACGTTCGCCGCTTACCAAGGGGCCCAGCACGGTGTCCTGATGATGAACGGCACCGTGACGATGGAGGTGGCCTGTAAGGCGCTCGGCATCGGCTGGGGCGACGAGGTCATACTCCCGGCCCTCACGTTCTCGGCCACCGCGTACGCACCGATGGCCGCGGGCGCCCTGCCCGTGATCGTGGACGTAACGCCCGACACATGGACCATCGACCCCGCACTGGTCGAAGCGGCCATCACCCCGCAAACCCGCGCGATCATCCCGGTTCATCTGGGTCACCAGATGGCGGACATGGACGCGCTCACCGCGATCGCCGCGGAGTACGGCCTCGCGATCATCGAGGACTGTGCGCATGCCCACGGACAACAGTGGAACGGCAAGGGAGCCGGCTGCATCGGCGACTTCGGTTCGTTCAGCCACCAGTCGTCGAAGATCCTCACCTCCGGAGAAGGTGGAACGCTGCTCACCAACGACGAAGGACTCGCGATGCGCGCCCATTCGATCATCGACTGCGGCCGTCCCAAGGACGCGGAGGAGAAGGACTACACCTTCGGCGCCAACTACCGCCTGAGTGAACTCAACGCCGCCCTCCTGGTCGTTGCGATGGAGCGTTTCCCCGGCCAGCAGGCGCAGCGCGCCGTCACCGGCAAGGCGTTCGAAGAGATGGCTGCGCAGATCCCGGGGATCCGGGTGATGCCGCACGACGGACGGATCACCCGCTGGAGCTTCTACAACTACATCCTTGCGATGGACCCCGAAGCGTTCGCCGGACGAACCAACGAGGTGGTCTGTGCAGCGATGGAAGCCGAGGGGATCGAAGCCGAGGTGCAATACCCCTCGATGAACCGCTACGACCTGTTCCAGCCGTCACTCTCGCGCTTGCCCGTCGCCGTGGAATTCGCGGATCGTCTCGACCCTTCGAAGATGTCGTTCCCCGTGGCAGAGGCGGCGGGACAGCGCGAGTCCATCTACTTCATGGAGGCGACGTTCCGCGATGGCACGAAGGGGATCGAGGATGCCGCCGAGGCCCTCGCGAAGATCCAACGCCACGCCGCCGACTTGCCCGAGGGCTGATCGTCAGTTGTGACAGGTCGGATCTCCGACCAGCTCGATCTGCACGTTCGGCTGGAAGTCGACGTGCCGCGTGATACCGAGTGAGCACGACAGCAAGACTCGAACCACCGATGGTGCGCCTGAGCCATCGGCGGCGAGCAGGCCGCCGAACGACGAGGATCGGGGGGATCAGTGTGCTCGCAGGGGCGTTCGTCGTCTCCATGGAAACGATGATGCTAAGCGGTGCAACCCGTCATGTCGAGGTTGGCCGGCCTCAGCCCGCCGGAAAGAACCGGGGCAGATGCGGCCGGTTCTGTGCCAGAAGCGCGTCTAGGAGGGGTCCGGCGACCTCGTAGTCACCGACGAGAGGATTCGTCATGAGCGCCAAGAGTGCGTCATCCCGGCTGCCTGACATCGCGGCCCGGGCGGTGAGGAGTTCGTAGGCCTTCGCGTGTTCGACCAGACCCAGCATCTCCGGCGCGAGCGGTTCGGTCGCGAGCGGATGCGCGCCGTCGCGATCGATCCGCGCCGAAACCTCCACCACGGCGTCGTCGGGCAGGTTGGGGATGGCGCCTTCGTTGCGGACATTCACCACCTGTACGTCACCGGTGCCGGCGTGCAACGACGCGATGAGCGCGGCGGCTGCGTCACTGTAGAAGGCTCCCCCACGCTCCTCGAGCAGCTTGGGTTTGGTGTCGAGGTTCGGATCCTTGTAGAGCTCGAGCAATCCCGCTTCGATCTCCATCACCTCTTGGGCCCGGATGTGTCCGCCGCGCAGTTCTTCCATGACCTTTGCGGTGAGGTAGTAGTAACGCAAGTAGTAGGAGGGGATGGCGCGGAGTAGCTGCGTGAGTTCGGGAGGCATCTCCTCGGCGTACCCGGCGCGGTAGCCTGCGAACTCACTCGAATCCAGGAGATCGGGCAATCGATCCACCCCTTCCACCACTACCTTGCGCTCCCACGTCAGGTGGTTGAGGCCGACGTGATCGAGCTGCACCTTGTCGGCCGTAACTCCGAAGAGGCTCGCGAACTCCCGTTGGAAGCCGATGGCGACGTTGCAGAGCCCGAGTGCGCGGTGCCCGTGGTCCACCAACGCCTGGGTGACGAGCCCCGTCGGATTGGTGAAATCCACGAACCAGGCCCCGGGGGCACCGCGCTCGGCGGTGAGTTCGGCAAGTTCCAGGACGACGGGCACCGTCCTGAGCGCTTTCGCGAATCCCCCGGGGCCGGTCGTCTCCTGCCCGATGCAGCCGAAGCGCACGGGGATGGTCTCGTCCTGATACCGAGCTTGATTCCCGCCCACGCGCAGTTGCACGACCACGAAGTCGGCACCCTCGATCGCTTCATCGCGCTCGAGCGTCTGGCGAACAGTGCCGGACCATCCTGCGCGCCTGGCCATGCGTTCGGCGAGCGCACCGACGATCGCCAGCCGCTCCGGATCGATGTCGAGGAGGACGAGTTCGTCGACCGGGAGGCGGTCGCCGCGGGTCACGAACCCCTCGACCAACTCCGGCGTGTACGTGCTTCCCGCACCGACAACTGCCACCTTCACACCCATGCCCGGGCATCGTACACTCCCCGACGTGAAATCGTTAGGAAACTTTCCTGACCCATTCGACGGTCGCTGGTGAGCACGGGATTGCGCGTGGCGCTGACGTTCGATGCCGAACATCCGGACCGATCCCGTTGCCCGGCGGGCAACGCGGACAGCATCTTCGATGTGTTGGCCGACGAAGGCGTTCGGACGAGCGTGTTCATCCAAGGGCGGTGGGCGCAGGCCTACCCCGATACCGCGAAGCGGATCGCCGCCGACGGTCATCTGATCGGAAATCACTCCCACCACCATGCCGAGATGCCGTTATTCAGCGAAGCCGGGTTCGCCTCAGACGTTGCCGACGGGCAGGCGGCGATCGCGCAGATCACCGGGATCGATCCGCGGCCCTGGTTCCGGTGCCCGTTCGGCGCCGGGCACGACGACCCGAAGATGATCGACGGCCTACGGGCGCTCGGGTACCGGAACGTCCACTGGGACGTCGAGCTCGAGGACTGGGAGCCCTCTCGGACGCCCGAGCAGATCGCGTCGGACGCGGTCGAAGGGGTGCGGACCCACGGCGACGGGGCCGTGGTGCTGCTCCACACGTGGCCGGCGGCCACTGCCGAGGCCATCCGCCCGATCATCTCGGGGTTGCGGGACATCGGCGCCGAGTTCATCACCGTCGACATGGTGGACGGGGCGAGCTGACGTGACGGCTCGCAGGGTGGCCGTCGTTGCGGTTGATGCGGGCGGTTCGAAGATCGACGCCGCGCTACTCAAGCG
>JAXDJY010000059.1:0-4555 GCA_034667445.1 Actinomycetota bacterium
GTGATCACCCTCCATGCGTTCAACGGCCCGGTGACGCTCCGCACCGGCGACCACAAGACCGGAACGGTGGTCGGCAAAGTGCCCGGTGGGAAGGCCTGGACGGTTCGCGCCGTGGCCAAGGGCTACAAGATCCTCGACCAGAACGGCCACGAGATCGGCGGACATCCGGTCGGTGGCCCGGCCCTCGACCTCTTCGCGACGTATGAGTCCCACGGGGCGCGCGTCACCATCCCGCAAGCCGGGGCGAGCTATGACCACGGCTACATCCAGTTCGAGATGACCGGGTCATCCAACGCGCGCCGGATGAAGCTCGTCCTGCCCATCCACCTCGAGGACTACCTGCTCGGCCTTGGCGAGATGCCGAGCAGTTGGGCGATGCAAGCGCTCGAGGCACAGGTCGTGGCCGCGCGGAGCTACGCGGTCTACAAGATGCGCCACTTCCCGCTCCAGGCAGCCTGCGGCTGCGATGTTCTGGACGGCTCGGGCGACCAGGTCTACGTCGGCTGGAACAAATCGAGCGGCCCCGACGGCGGCCGGTGGGTCCACGCCGTCAACGCGACGAGGGCCGAGATCGTCGAGTACCAACACGCCGTCGCCGACACGTTCTACACAGCGTCCGACGGCGGTCAGACCGAGGACATCCAGGTGCAGTGGGGAACCCCGCAATCCGCCTATCCCTACCTGTCGGGTGTGTGCGATCCGGGTGAATCCGCGGCGCCCGGAGATCCGTGGCTCAACTGGTCCAGGACGCTCTCCGCGGCAACGGTCACCGATGCACTCGGTCTCGGTGGGCAACTCAACACCGTGTCCCGATTCGGCCCCGGTAATAGGGGCGGCTCGGGACGGATCGAGACCATCGCCGTGTACGGCACGAACGGCAGGTCCGCCTCTGTGAGCGGCGCCGACATCCGTGCTCGGCTGGGTCTCTACGACGACAGGGTCTGGGTGAACTCGAATCGCAACATCCTCCAGGGGATCCGCTCGCGCTACGACAAGGAGAACTGCGCGCCGGGCTTGCCCACCAGCAAGAAACGCTCGGTCAAAGGCGGCAGCAGCCAGAACTTCCAGCAGGGCGCCATCTACGCCAACGTCAACGCGCACGTCAACGTCTGGCTCAAGGGCCCCATCCTCGACGAGTACCACGCCGCCGGTGGCGCGGGCGGGCGGATGGGTCTACCGACGAGCCAGGTGGTCGATCTAACGGCGCGCAGCAGGGCGCTCACCTGTCCCAGCGGCTGTTCGAAGATCAACATGAATCACGGGCGGATCTACTGGAAGGGCGGCGTCGGCGCGAGCGCACTCTGGGGCAAGGTGCTGCAGACGTACCTCGACCACGGCGGCGCAGCCGGCTCGCTCGGCTTCCCCACATCTCGGGTCCAGGGGGGTAGCGGCTCCAGCTCTGCGAATTTCGAGCACGGCACGATCACCTGCACCTCGTCGGGCTGCCACGTGAGCTGAGGGTTCTAAGGACCCTAGATCCCCGTAGCCTGCTCCCTTGCGACACCGATGTAGGTTTGGCCGCCTATCGGGGTGCCGTCGATGAATTCATGTTGCGCGGCAAAGGTGAACGCGACGGCGAGGCTCGGAGTCGCGCATGTCTGCAGCCGATGCCAGGCCGCGACGGCCATCTCAACGCCGGCAGGCAGCTGCCCTGACTTCCCCTGATCGGGGTAGTCGTACGGGGCCACGATCACTTTGGCCTGTCCTACGTTCTCGCCATTCTGCTTGTAGAACGCGACGATCTTCGCGATCTCAGGCGAGGTGGCGATCGTCGGCGAGTACCAGATCACGACGGCGGCGTGCTCGAGAGAGTGGACGGTGCGATAGACATCGGGCGGCGAATCGTAAACGCCGGCGGGAAGGGGTGACGGGTCGTGGGGCCCCGACGTCGGCGGGACCGATGCGTACGTGCTAAGGGGGGGCGGCGTCGGGACCGTGGTATCGCCGATGTGGTGATGGTCGATGTCGGGGTCGTTACCAGGAGCGTTCTGGTAGTTCGGCTCGTTCACGACGGCGTCGCAGCCGGAGGACTTGGCGGCGGCCCCCGCCTGGCTCACCAGAGCGGCCATGGTGGGGAGGCCGTCGGCGGAGGTAACGGTCTTGTTCCCGGACGCGAACGTGACAACCGCGACGACCGCGACGATCGCTGCAACGACGAGCGCGATCCCGATCGTGCGGTTGCGCTTGCGCGCGGCCATCTCCCGCTCGATCTTCAGACGCTCGCGGCGCGCCTCTTCCTGGCGCTCTGCCTTCGTCAGCCGGCCCCCGGTGTCGCCACCCTTGGATCCCTGCTTGCTCAACCGTGTCCTCCGATGGTGCCGCGACCCATCGGGGGCCGAAGCGGTGGGTCAGCCTACCGAAAGACAAGGTGCTCGGAGCCTTGCACCGCCACCCTCGTCTTCCTATGCTCGGGATGCCTTCCCCAGGCCGCCGGCTGATCGCACGCCGGCCCGGCGATGAGAGGGGGGCGGATGGCGAAGACCGACGACAGCATCCGGATCGGCGAGGCTGGACCGGGGGGCGGGCTCGACGGATTCTTCAAGATCACGCAACGAGGATCCACCGTTCGAACCGAGGTGATCGCGGGCATCACCACGTGGCTCACGATGGCCTACATCCTGTTCGTGAACCCGGAGATACTCGGGCTCGGCGGGAAAGGGCTCGCGTTCCCGCAAGTGCTGACCGTCACTGCGCTGGCTGCCGGCGTCATGACCATCCTCATGGGAGTGGTCGGCAAGTATCCGTTCGCCCTCGCGGCGGGCCTCGGGCTCAACGCGTTCGTTGCCTTCTCACTGGTTGCTTCGGGCAAGCTTTCGTTCCCAGAGGCGATGGGGGTCATCGTTGCCGAGGGGATCCTCATCACGATCCTGGTGCTCACGGGGGTCCGGGAGGCGATCATCGACGCGATCCCGATGGACCTCAAGCGGGCGATCGGGATCGGGATCGGGGCGTTCATCGCGTTCATCGGCTTGGTCCTCGGGGGAGTCGTCCACGGTCAGTCGCCGACGCCTCCGCCGTCCATACCGCCGGTAGCGCTGAGTGCCGAACTCACGACCTGGCCCATCGCGGTCTTCGTGGTGGGCATGGCCATCACGGGGGCGCTGGTCGCGCGAAGGAAGCGGGGGGCCCTGCTTGTCGGGATCCTCGTCTCGACGATCTTCGCGACCATCGTGAACGAGATCACACATCTGGCCGTCTGGAAGAACGGGATCGCGGCGGTACCCCACAAGATCGTCGCGGCTCCCGATTTCCACCTGGTCGGACACTTCTCGTTCGGATTCATCTCCGCCCTGGGAGGCGCGACGGCGATCGCGGTCGTCCTGTCCGTGATGCTCTCGGACTTCTTCGACACCGTCGGCACCGTCATCGGCATCGGTGGTGAGGCCGGCCTCCTGGACGAAGACGGCAAGCTGCCGGGGATGAAGCGGGTGCTCCTGGTCGACTCGCTGGCGGCGGTCGCCGGCGGGCTCACCTCGAGCAGCTCGAACACCACGTTCATCGAAAGCGCGTCGGGCGTCTCCGACGGTGGCAGGACGGGGTTGGCGGCGGTCGTCACGGGCGCGCTGTTCCTGCTGGCGATGTTCTTCTCTCCGATCGCGGGGATCATCCCTCCGGAGGCGACCGCCCCGGCGCTCGTGATCGTCGGGTACTTCATGATGACGCTCGCGAAGGACATCGATTGGACCGACGCCGGCATCGGCATCCCGGCGCTATTGACCATCGTGATGATGCCGTTCACCTACTCGATCACGAACGGTGTGGGGGCGGGATTCCTCTCCTACACGGTGATCGCCGTCCTTCGTGGGAAGTGGCGCGCCGTACACCCGCTCATGTACGCGGTCGCGGCCGTGTTCGCCTGGTACTTCCTGCACGGAGCCGTTTAGGACCAGGTCACGAAGTCCTCGAGGTCAACGGGAGGGCGGGGCCGGGAGGCTCCGCCCTCGGGCATCGGGCCGGCGGCGACGGTGCCCAGAGCGAACCACTCGTCTGGGATGCCGAGGGCTCCCCGCGTCTCCTCCTGACAGAAAAGCGTCGAGCTGATCCAGCAGCTCGCGACATCCTGCGCGCTGAGTCCCAGGAGCAGGTTCTGGATGGCGGCGCCACCCGAGAGCAGGAACATATCGCGCTCGGCGCCGCTCCGTTCGGGGTCCGCGTAGGGATGCGAGCCCGCGAACCGGACGAACGGCACGATGAGGACGGGCGCCGCGCCGAGCACCGCGTCGCTCCGGGCGATCCTCGCCTCGATGACGTCCCCGGACGTGGCGTCGGCGCGGAGGTCCGCCCGCCAGGCATCGGCGATCGTGTGAAGGAGGTGGTGGCGGGCGGCGGCCGACTCCACCACGGCGAAGCGCCACGGGCGGGTGTGGTGGGGTGCCGGCGCGGTGCACGCCGCCTCGATCGCGGAGACCAGCACCTCACGCGCGACCCCGCCTTCACCGAAGGAGCGTACGGTCCGCCGGTCGTGGATCGACTGGAGCGGGGAGGCTCTGAAGAGGTCTTCCGCCGGCGGGCGGATCAGTGTGCGCGCCGGAGCCTCGGGCGCGCTCACCGGGGG
>JAXDJY010000060.1:0-4657 GCA_034667445.1 Actinomycetota bacterium
GTTCCGGCCGCGGGATCATGGTTGCTCCCCGGGGGGGAAGAACGCGTCGGGCACGCGCAGTCGTCCCTGGATGTCGCGGGGGGACGCGAGACCTTTCCCTTTGAGGTAGTGCGCGATCCCTTGGGCGACCTCCACCGGGGCGATCGGATCGATCAGTGCCGCCGTTCCCACCTGCACCGCCCAGGCGCCCGCGAGAAGCATCGCAACCGCGTCCTCGCCCGAACGCACGCCGCCGACGGCGATCAGAGGGAACCCCGGTAGCGCTCGCGCAACATCGAACACCGCGCGCAGCGTCATCGGATGGATCGCAGGTCCAGAGAGCCACCCGGTGACCGAGCCGAGATCGGGGGCCAACGTCGGCGCGTCCACCGCCAGCGCGCGCGGAGAGGCGCAGAGCGTGAGACCCGTGACTCCTGCACGTGCCACGGTGGTCGCGACCTCCACCAGCCCGGCGCCCGAGAACGGCAGCTTGGCGAATACCGGCACCCGGCTCATCCGCGCCACGGCGCCGGCGATCTCCGCCGCCCGGTCGGCTCTGTCTCCCAGGATCTCCCGCCCGAGTTCTTCGTCCGGACCCGACAGATGGATCTCCAGCGCCGACACGCCGTCGCGCCCTTGCAGGATGCTCGTGAGCCGGACGTATTCCTCCATCGTCCCCCCGCCGATGGAAACCACCAGGGGGGGACCCGCCCTGGCCAGTCGCGGGAGTTCTTCCTCGACGAATGCTTCTATGCCGGGGTTCTGCAGGCCCGTCTCCCACACGATGCCCGAAGCCGATTCGGACACGCGGGGGGTCGGCGTCCCTTTCCGGGCGACGAGGGTCACCGTACGACTGACGACCGCCCCGACCTTGTGCATGTCCACGAGCCCGCTCCACTCCCGGCCCGTCCCTGCGCATCCGGCGGCAACCATCACGGGCGTGACCATGTTCATCCCGCCGAGCTCGACGCTGAGACTTCGCTTTACCCCGGCCATTCGCGCACCACCGGGAGTCCTTCGGGCGGCGTCGGAAGCATCTGCGGCTCCTCGGCCAGCCAGCGGTCCCACACCACACGGGCGGGATTGAAGACGGGCCCCTCCACGCAGGCGCGCACGTTGTCGTACCCCGTACCGTCTTTGCGCGCCACGGGCACGACGCAGCTGAAGCAGAGTCCCAGACCGCAGCCGAACCGCTCTTCCACGGCCACCTGGGCTGGAAGTCGGTGTTCGCGGCAGAACGCCGCGATCCTCTCGAGCGAGCGGGTGGGCGCGGCGGCGTAGACCACCTCGGTCGCGGTGGTATCCACCATCGCCGGCAGCGCATCTAGGATCGAACCCCGATCGCCGAGCGAACCATCGGCCGTCATGATGGTGATGCTCTGTGAAAGGCGCTTGCCTTCGATGGGCTTGAATACCGAGGGCAGCGAGGCGGCCCCGACGATCATGTCCACACGTTTGCCGCGCGCGATCAACTCCTGCGCCAAGAAGTAGATGGCCGCCGCGCCGTGGCCCTCGGCGATGAGCAGGCAGTTCGTGAGGCGCTTCGGATAGGCGAACCCTTTGCCGAGGGGCCCGATGACATCGAGGAACTCATGGGCCTTCGTGGTGCCGAGCAAGCCGGTCCCGGCCTCGTGCGGCTCAAAGCAGAACTCAACCGTGCCTGCCCACCCACCTCGGCGCGAGGCTTGATGGATGGAGAAGTTCCGCCGCAGGATGAAGTCCCGGCCTTCCGGCATCCGCACGCCGATGAATTGACCAGGCCGCGCGCGGTCGGCGATCTCGGGGGCCACGATGGTCAGCGAGTGATACTCACCCAGATTGCGGGCGGACAGGACCTCTGCGCGAACACGCTTCATCTACCGACCCCCGCCGGCGGTGCGTACCGCCGCCTGCTCGAAGGTGAGCCGCGCTTGACGCGGCCCTGCGGCGGCGTCCGCGTGGTGCTCCTGGATCGACCGAGGTTCCGTGGCACCACCCAGGAGCGCTTCGATGCCGCGAACGGCAGCGAAGACACCGGGGAGCGTCGTTATGCAGGGCACCCCCGCCGCGGCGGACGCGGTGCGGATGAAGTAGCCGTCCGTGCGGGCTCCCCGCCCGAACGGCGTGTTGATAACCAGGTCTACCTCGCCCGAGCGGATCCGATCCGCGATGTTCGCGCCGCCTTCACTGACCTTCGCGACGCGTTCGACGGCGATACCGGCCCGTTGCAGGACGCCGGCGGTTCCCCCGGTGGCCAGCACCCTGAAGCCCAGATCGGCCAGACGTTTCGCGGGGAACACGATCGCGCGCTTGTCCCGATTCGCCACGGACACGAACGCCGTTCCGCCCGTCGGCAAGCCCGTGCCGCTCGAGATCAGCGCCTTGGCAAGCGCCATGCCGGGATCGGCATCGATCCCCATGACCTCTCCCGTCGACTTCATCTCGGGGCCGAGCACCGTGTCGACACCCGGGAATCGCCCGAAGGGAAGCACCGCCGCCTTGACACTCGTATAGGGGAGGCGTCGATAGGCGTGGGGCTCGGCGGGCACGACGCCCTCGGCCGTCAACGTGGCCAGTGAGCGCCCGGCAACCACCAACGTGGCCACGCGTGCGAGCGAGACACCGATGACCTTGCTCACGAAGGGAACCGTTCTCGAGGCCCGTGGGTTCGCCTCGATGACCCAGATCTTCTCGTCCTTCACTGCGAGTTGGAGATTGAGAAGGCCGACCACGCCGAGACGCCGGGCCAACCGACGGGTGATGTCCTCGATGCGTTCCAACTCGTCGTCCGACAGCGTCGCCGGCGGGATCTGGCACGAGGAATCGCCCGAGTGGACGCCCGCCTCCTCGATGTGCTCCATGACGGCGCCGATGAACACCTCCCCTTCGTGATCGCACACCGCGTCGACATCGACCTCGATGGCTCCCTCGAGGAACCGGTCGATCAGCACCGGGTGATCGGGCGAAGCCTCCGCAGCCGACCGAACGAACCGTTCCAGGTCGTCGGCGTCGTAGACGATCTCCATGGCGCGCCCACCCAGGACGTAGCTGGGGCGCACCACCACCGGGAACCCGATCCGCTCGGCGATCGCGCGTCCCTCCTCAAGCGTACGCGCCTCCCCGTGCAGGGGCGCCGGGATATCGAGTTCGGCGAGAACCTCCGCGAACTTCCCCCGGTCTTCGGCCAGGTCGATGGCCTCCGGACTGGTACCGAGGATCGCGAACCCCTCTTCCCGCAGCGTCTTCGCGAGCCGCAGCGGGGTCTGCCCACCGAACTGCACGATGACCCCGACCGGTTGCTCGGCCCGGCAGACCGCGAGGACATCTTCTGCGGTGAGTGGTTCGAAATACAGCCGGCTGGCCGTGTCGTAGTCGGTGGAGACGGTTTCGGGATTCGAATTCACCATCACCGACTCGAACCCGGCCTCCTCAAGCGCGAACGCCGCGTGCACACACGCGTAGTCGAACTCGATTCCCTGGCCGATCCGGTTCGGGCCCGCGCCGAGGATGAGAACCCGGGGCCTCGTCGCCGGCCGAACCTCCGAGTCGTCCTCATAGGTGGAGTAGTGGTACGGCGTGAGGGCGGGGAACTCACCGGCGCACGTGTCGACCGTCTTGAACACCGGCGCGACCCCCAGAGCCTCGCGGTGCCTGCGGACGTCCATCTCGCTCGCGTCCACGAGCCGCGCGATCCGTCCGTCGGATAAGCCCACGCGCTTCGCGCTCCGGAGCTCCTTCGCCGTCAGTGCGTGCAGCGGCCGTCCCTCGAGCAGCGTCGCTTCCTCAACGACCTCCGCGATCTGATCGATGAACCAGGGATCGATCCGCGAGGCCCCCGCAAGCCGCTCCACGGTGAACCCGGCACGAAGAGCCGCCTCCATCATGAACAGGCGGCCCTCCCTCCCTTCGATGAGCCGGTCGAGGACGGAGTCGGGATCCAGCGCGTCCGATGCAGCCCAGCCTAGGTCGAACCCCGTCTTCTCGATCCCGCGCCAGGCCTTGCCGAGCGCCTCCTTGAACGTCCTGCCGATGGCCATGGTCTCTCCCACCGACTTCATGGTCGAGGTGAGCCGGGGATCGGCTTCGGAGAACTTCTCGAACGCGAAGCGTGGGATCTTCACGACCGTGTAGTCGATGGCCGGCTCGAAGCTCGCGGGCGTGACGCCGGTGATGTCGTTCGTGATCTCGTCGAGGTGATAGCCGACCGCCAGGAGTGCGGCGATCTTGGCTATCGGGAAGCCGGTAGCCTTGGAAGCCAGGGCGCTCGAACGGGACACGCGGGGGTTCATCTCGATGAGGACCTGGCGGCCGGTGAGCGGATCCACCGCGAACTGAACGTTCGATCCTCCGGTTTCAACACCGATAGCCCTTATGCAGGCGATCGCCGCGTCGCGCATCTGCTGGTACTCGCGGTCGGTGAGCGTCTGCGCGGGCGCCACCGTGATCGAATCACCCGTGTGCACGCCCAAGGGGTCGACGTTCTCGATGGAGCAGATGATCACGACGTTGTCGGCTGCGTCGCGCATCACCTCCAGTTCGAACTCCTTCCACCCCGCGATCGACTCCTCGACGAGGATCTCGCCGACGGGGCTGACCTCCAGGGATCGTGCGGCCAGGCTCTCGAGCTCGGCAGGTGTTGCCGCGAACCCCGAGCCTCCTCCCCCCAACGTGAACGAGGGCCGCACGATGAGTGGGTAGC
>JAXDJY010000061.1:0-5230 GCA_034667445.1 Actinomycetota bacterium
CGGGAGCAATCAAGAACAGCAACAGCAGCGGAATCGTGCCGCCCAGCGTCCACCGCGTGATCTGCTTGAACAGTGCATTGAGCCGGTCGCGTTCTCCCCGCTCGTGCAGGTCAGCGACGAACGGGCTGAACATGTAACTCACAGCGGTGAGGAAGAGCACGAGCGCCTGAGCGACGCGGATCGCGGCGGCATAGATCGACACACTGGGATCGTTCGTCCGGTAGTGGGACAACACCGCGAGGTCGGTGTAGAAGATCGCCTGACTCAGGAGTGCAGCCGGCGCCCGCGGGGCTCCATACCGCACGAGTGAACGCGCCTCGTTCGGCTCGGCCGGCATCGGGGTGAAGGTCCGTGTCGCGTGGCGCCAGCTGACGAACGCGACCACACTCGCGAATACCCAGCTGAGCGCGTAGGCAAGGACGGTGACCTCGACCGTCTTCTCCAGGATCTGCCACAGCACGAGCGTGATCGCGATCCAGCTGATGGACTGCCCAACCCAGTACGCATAGAGCGTGTGGCGCATGATCTTCAAGCCGCGCGATCCGCCCAGGTACACCTGCGCCACGGCGACGAAGATGAGCGCGACGCCGGCTGCGCGCATGGCCCCGCTCGGCGCTCCCAGGAAGGTCCCGAGCGGACCGGCAGCGACGAACACGATGAGGCCGACGATGAGGCTTACGCCCAGGGCGATCACCGCCGCGATCCGCACGATCGCGCGAGACCGCCCAGGTTCGCCTCTGCCGAACTCGATGGCGACGCGCCGCACCGATGCCATGTCCATCCCGAACCGCGTGGCGGCGCCCATGACGAATGCCAGCTGCGTGATCAACGTGACCTGGCCGAATGAGGCGCTCTTCTTCCCGCCCAGGGCGTGCGCAACCAGGATGTTCATCCCGAAGCTCGCGATGACGAAGATCCCCAGGCCGACGATGTTCTGTGCCGTACCCGACAGGATCGTTAGCGAGTCCTTCGCACCGGCACCTGCCCCGAGGAAGGATCCGAGCTTGCCGCCGTCCGCACCGTCGGCCGGTTCGCCGGCTATGACGGTCTCGGCGATCTCGTCCGGGGTCTCCACAGGTTGCGCGCGGCCTACTCGATGTAGCCGAGTCCGCGGAGATGCTCTTCCATCTCGTCGGCCTCGGTATCGGTGACCTCTGCCGCGTTCGCCGTCTCCATGCCCGGGATCACGGTGGTCGACGTGCGCTCGGTGAGTGAAGCGTCGGACCCCACGATCTCGGACAGGATGTGCCCGGTGGGCTTGACCGCGGTCGGTGCATCCAACGCCGCCACCAACGTGGGTGCCATGTCGATGAGCGCCGGTGGGGAGGTGAACGCCGTCACCTTCGGTCCGACGGCGACGATCGTGCCGTCGATCCGGTGGTCACCGCTCACCCAGTCGGCGTCTTCGATCGCACTCTTCGCGTGCGTGAGTGAGTAGCCCTCGGCGGGCACCATAAAGATGTCCGGCGCCGTGTCGGCGTACTTGCCCTTGAAGACCTCTTCCTTCTTGTAGATCTCGGCGACCGGCTTCTTCCCGTTCTTCGGATCAACGAACGAGCCGAGCCGGTCGATGATCCCGTCGCGAAGCTTCTCGTAGTCCCCGGGATCGACGATCCCGTCGATGTCGCGGCCGGCGAGGTTGATGTTCACGCCCTCGCCGGTTGAGCGGATCGAGGTGTAGGCCTGCGTCTTCGCCCAGTTCACGGTCTGCGGGAGCGAGACTTTCCCATGGAGGCCGAGCACGTCGTAGACCTTGCGCGCCACCGTCCGGACCGGGCCCCATTGCATCGGCCCGAAGACCGCGTTCGCCGCGGAGAACTCCAGGAACCCGAACTCGTGCAGAAGGTGGTCCATGTGGATGGCGCGGGTGCACGACTGGAAACCGTGGTCGGAGATGAACAGGATGATGTCGTCCTCGCGGGCGCGGCTCACCATCATCCCGAGCGCCTCGTCGGTCTGGCGGAAGATGTCGGCAACCTTCTTCCCGATCCGCGTGTCCTTGTTCTGAAGGTAGTCCGGATGATCGGGCGCGATGTAGTTGCTGAGCGCGTGCTGGGTCCGGTCGATGCTCACCCAGACGCTCGCCATGAGGTCCCAGTCGGTGTTGTCCATCAGCCACTCGGAGGCCTTCACGCGCTTGCCGGTCACCTCGAACGCCTCGTCCAGATAGGCGTCGGGCTTGTTCCGGTACGTGGTCCAGCTCATCCCGTTGATCGGCCATTCCAGGCCCTGCTTCGACAGCGTGCCGTTGAGGTCCGCCGGGAGCGTCGTCTGCCGGCTCTTCGGCAGGACGCCGCCGGCCGCCAGCGTCGCCGAGATGTCTGGCGGCGGGAAGGTGAGCGGCACGTCCAGCAGCAGCATGTTCTTCTTCGCGGCGGTGAGGTCGTCGAGGAAGGTGCGTGCCTTGATCGACTTGTACGTGACCGGATAGGCCTTGTGGGTCCCCGAGACGGGTTCGAGGATGTCGTAGACGCCGTGGTCAACGGGGTCGACGCCGGTGAGGAAGGACGGCCAGGCGGCCCACGAGTGGGTCGGCACGGTGGACTTCAGCACGGACTTCTGGCCCCGGTCGATGAGCGCCTGCAGGTTCGGCAGAGCTCCGGCCTCCAACAGTGGGTCAAGGATGCGCCAATCAGCGCCATCCCAAGCGATCAAGATCACACGTGACATAGGTCCTCACCAGCGAGTTCGGGAACGAAGTGGCAGTGTACCGAACGCGTTACTCTCGGCGTATGGAAGGGCTGGAGCTCCTGCACCATATCGATGGATACCTCGACATGGTGCCACGCTCGGTGGCCCGCACCGAACCCATCGGAGCGCTCACCCTCTTCGTCAACGAAGGTGCGGGGTGGCGCTACTACGCCCGTCCCGCCCCCGGGGCCGGACCGGTGTCGGCGGCGGACGTCCGCGCGGCGCGGGACCGCCAGATCGAGCGGGGGCATCCACAAGCGTTCGAGTGGCTCGCCGAGTTGAACCCAGAGATGGTCTCCGCTGCACGGGAAGTGGGCCTGAACACCCTGGAGCATCCGCTCATGGTCCTGCGAGAAAGCGACCTCACGGAGATCGCCCGCCCGGCAGGGATCGAAATCGAGCTCGTCGAGCCGACCGACGACCTCGCCACCATCATGGCCGTGGCCGAACTCGGGTTCGCCTCACCGGGGACCGACGTCGGCCAGGTCGGCCCCTCCGCGTTGCCGATGGCGGCCGCGAAGCTCGACGCCTCCACGGTGGAATTCACCCGAGATCGGATGGGTGACGGCTATACCGTCACGGCCGTTGCGCTCGTCGACGGCGTTCCCATTGCCTCTGGCGCCCACAACCCCGTGGGCTTGGTCACCGAGCTCGTGGGGATCGCGACCCTCCCGTCCCATCGCCGGCGCGGGATCGCGGCGGCGCTCACGTCGTTCCTGGTCGAAGACGCCCGCGATCGCGGCGTGGAGACGATCTTCCTCTCCGCCGACAGCCCCGAGGTCGCCCGGATCTACGAGCGGGCCGGATTCGAAACCGTGGGCACCGCCGGCGCTGCCGAGCCCTAGCGACATCACGTCCTATCCTCGGTGAGATGAGTCTTGACGGCAGACGTGCGCTCGTGACCGGTGGGAATCGGGGGATCGGGCTTGAGGTCGTGCGGCAGCTCCGCGACCTCGGAGCGGAGGTGATCCTCGGTTCGCGCAACGTGGATGCCGGGGAACGTGCGGCGGCCGACGTTGGCAACGGCGTGACCTTCGTGCAACTCGACGTCGTCGATCCCGCAAACGTGGCACGCGCCCGGGATGAGGTGGGCGCGGTCGACATCCTCATCAACAACGCGGCGGTGTATCCACGCGACGACACGGACGCGGCAGCCGTGGAGGAGGCGTGGCAGACGAACTATCTGGGAGCCTGGCGCGTCTATCAAGCGTTCGTCGGGCCCATGCGTCATTCTGGATGGGGACGGATCGTGAATGTCTCGACAGGTCTGGCGGCGAGCGCCGCCGAACGCCGCGGCGGCGGGATCTATCCCGAAACGAAGGTCGCGCTGAGCGCGCTGACGCGTGCGCTCGCCGAAGAACTCGCTGGTACCGGTGTGCTCATCAACGCGATCAGTCCGGGGTGGTGCCGGACGGACATGGGCGGAGGCGGCGCGTCGCGTTCTGCCGCCCAAGGGGCCGCGAGCATCGTCTGGGGCGTCACCCTTGTCGACGACGGCCCGACCGGCGGCTTCTACTACGATGGCGAACCGCTGCCGTGGTGAACCCCGCTAGAACGTGTAGCTCGCGCCGACCTCGAGGCCGCGCTGCGTTATCTTCTCGATGCGACCCCACGGGAACAACACGCGGACCTTCCCGTCACCTTCCACCTCGGTGATCTCAACACCGTGGTCTGTCAGTTTGACCTCGGCCTGTTCATCGAACTCGGCGCTGGTCCCGTCGATGAACAACACATGCGTCTGCATCTTCACCCCCTGTGCCGGTACCGTGAAGTATGAGCCGAACGGATCGGGCAAGCCAGCCCAGATGACCCACCGGGCGCGGTAGCGTGGCGCCCGGAGGTGGTCCTGTGTGACGGACAATGTGACGGACAACGAACGGTATGAACTCGGCCGCGCCCGGTTCCTCGAGGTGCATGACGAGAAGGCGCTCGCCACTGTTGAGGGACTCGGGGACATCGGCCGCTCGATCATCGAGTTCGTCTACGGCGATCTGTACACGCGGCCGGTGCTCTCCGATCGGGACCGGGAACTCGGCGCCGTGGTCGCCTTGGTCGCGCTCGGGAGATCCTCGCAGCTGCCGCAACATCTCCGGGCGGCGCTGAAAACCGGGCTCACGCCGGACGAGCTTCGGGAGATCATCCTCCAGACCGCAACCGTCGCAGGGTTTCCCGTCGCGATGAACGCCACGTCGACGCTGAAGTCGGTACTCGCCGAGCGTGACCGCGAGGCGCGGTAGCTTCGATTGCGGCGTTGACCTCTATCCTTGAGTCATGCTCTACCGTCTGGAGGACACGCCGCACCTGGTCGCGCCGGTGATGATCGCGGCGTTCGACGGGTGGATCGACGCGTCCAGCGCATCGAGCGGCGCAACCGGGCATCTGGCGACCGACGCGCCGACGGTGGCGGTCTTCAACGAAGATCTCATCTACGACTATCGGAGTCGGCGCCCCGTGCTCGACGTCATCGACGGAACCCTAACCCGGCTGGTCTGGCCGGAGATGCGGCTCTCGCGTACGCGAGCCGATGGCCGTGATCTGC